>CALGLY010000297.1 GCA_937959095.1 uncultured Saprospiraceae bacterium | reverse complement strand
AATAAAAGTTTGGCTTGCCCTCGATTAAATTAAGGCAAAAGCGACACTCGAAACAGAGTTTCGATAACACGTTTCGAATTGAATATGAATTCAAGTCAAGCAGGTTAGTTCAGAACTCTGAAAGCCCCAAAATCTAAATATCCAAAAGTCTATCTATCTCTGCAACCAATTCCCACGTTCCCCATTATACAATCGACCTGAACGCGCCAAGTATTTCAAATAATCGGATAGAATATCTTCTTTTTGTTTTAGTAATTCTAGTTCATTTTTAAGGTGGCGTTCTTCAATAGAAAGCAACAATAAAGGATCAAAACCTTCCTGCTTCACTACTTGCTCGCTGATGCTTTGCAGGTTTGTACGCTCCTCTGCGAAAACTGCTTGCGTCTGTTGATACAGTTCTAATGCCGCTTGCAAGCTTTGTATCAATTCTGCTACGTTTGCTTGTTTTTCCTGGCTAACATAGGCAGCTTTACGTTGCTGTTCTGCTTGTTTTACCTGCAATTTTTGGATTTTCAATTTCTGATTTCCCATATTTGGCAGCTTAAATGCTAGACCAACAGAAATTCGTTCTCGCACTAAATCATCATGTGGACCTCCATACTCAATCTCTGCAAAATCAAAATACTCCCTATTTTTCGTTTTTTCTAAAGCGATTTCTTTAGCGAGGAGTTCTTGTTCGTAGCTTAGTCCTGTACTTGTAGCAATAGGCGTTGCGCTATGAATAAGTTGGGGAATAGCATCTAATTTCATGAAATTATCAAACACGAAATTGCTAGTTTCTAATCCATTTTTTTCGGCGATTCGTTGTCGTTCCAATTCCAATTCTATTTTGCTTAGGCGGGTTTCGCTCTTATCTTTTTGCAGTTGTACTAATTTTTGAAAATCAAAATCATACGTTCCTGCTAGTTTGTCATATATGCGCTGTTCGTCGCCCAATACGCTATCCAAACGCGCTACAATCTCTAACTCTTCTGCTATTAAATAGAGCGACAACCAATCGGTATGAGCGGTGAGTATTTCTTGAGAATAGGCTTCTGCCTGCTCCTCATTAGGCGCAGCCCGAAGGTGTTGATAAAGTGCTATTTGTGCCTTCCGTTTCTTAGCAGGAGTAGGCGCAATACGAAAGGTATATTGCTGTTTTTCAAAGTCAAAATCACTCGTTTCTGTGCGGACTTGCATTTTTCCTACACGAGGGAATTTGCCGACTTTAGCAGCAGTGCCTATCGAAACTTGAGGCGGCACAGTCTTAGAAAAAAACTGGTTTCCATCAATATTGGTTTGACTATGTAAGAGGTAAGGGAAAAAAAATAGAATTAAAATAATACTCCGCATCAGAATGAATTTATTCAATGAATTGCTAGACTATATCGCTATAGATTTGAAATGCGATAAAAATTTCATATCTCTTTATAACGCAAACTCACTTTTTCTTTTTGTAAAAAACTGTTGTCTTTTGTGATTTCTACGAGGACTTCTCGTCCATAGGTTTTTAGATCAGGCATCTTGCGAAGCCGCGTCGGAATTTCGACTATCCGCGAGCCTAAACCGATGACTTTGCCTTCATATTTAATACTAGCATCTTTCAAAGAAGCAATTTCAAAAAGGTCGCCAATCTGAACTTTCAGCGTCAAATTTTCGTGGACATAACCTTTTATGATGCCTGAATGCGGTTCATAAAAAGAAAGTAACGTCCTGTAAGAAGGAATGTGTTCCTCCGCTTTGCAAGAAATATTTCCAATGAGTCCATCCGCAGGCGCAGTCACGGTAATGCGCTGCACTTTTTGGCTATCATCAAATACTTTTTCTGCATTCAAGCGTCGAACGCGCTCCCGATAAGGGGTATTTCCTACACGCAATTCCTTCTGAATACCATCTATTTTTAACGAAATCGTTTGCTCGATATGGTTTTTATCACTTTGCAACTCTTCTAGTTTTTCTTCTAGCGGTTTATAAGCTGTTTCACTTGGCGTAGTAATGGAAGAAAGCCCATCTGCAAGAGATTTCTTAAAGGCAAGTTCCTTTTCTACTTGGGCTATTTTAGTTGCTACTTCCGAGAGGCGCGTCGCTTTGTTCAGTTCCAATTCAGCGAGTTCATTCTGCTGTTTTTGTCTCCAAATCGCCTCTTCTGCTTGCAATTCTGCAATGCGAAAATTTTGATCTTCGAGCGTCTCTTTTGCCTTTATTCTCGAAATTTTAATTAGAACATCGCCCGCCTCCACAGCTTGCCCAGGAGTTACCGAAATTTCATCCACGACCACTGGGTAGTTGTAATTGATTTCTGTTTCATTACTTTCCGCGAAACCAAAAAAAGAAACTTCTACTTCCTGATTGGAACGTAGTAAAAAAAATAAAGCCACTCCTACAAGCGGCACGGTGAGATGAAATAGATTGAATTGCATAAATTAGTCAAGTTCAAACTCAAGTATCAAGTTCAAACTCAAGTTTTTTTGGACTTGATCTTGTACTTGCACTTGCATTTTTTTTTTAAAGCTTCGTCGGCTGTTTCTTGAAATTAAGGCGTAATCCTTCTAAGCCTTCTATTTCTTTCAGCGAATTGGTAAGCGCAGTCACAGTAGCAGCATACCGCAGGCGAACTAAATAGGTAAATTCCTGTAGATTTTCTCTTGAAATTTCTTCTATCGTTGGTAAGCCATCATTTGTCACCCCTTTTATCCGTTTCGGATTCAGGAAGCGTAATTGATTAAGTTCAAAATTGCGACAATGTTTCTTTAGCTGCGTTTCAATAATCGCTTGCTGCGTTTCATCTTTAGGAACTTGTAGTTTTATTTCACCTATCAATTCATTCGCATTACTCATAGGTGAGAAACGCAACACGATAGCCACCAAGCAAAAAACAAGCGTTCCTGTGAGTGCAATCACATAGCCTAACACTCCACACGCAATACCCGCAGCCAAGGAAGCAAACATAAAGGTGATATTACGTGGGTCATCCAGTACCGTCCGAAATCGGATAATAGAAAGTGCGCCTAGCATGCCTAAACCGATGGCGAGACTATCGCCTATTGCTTGCATTACAGTAGCTGCCACGATGCTTATCATGACGATAGATTGCAGAAAATGCGCCTTTCGGTAGATGCTCTTGGTCGTAAATTCGTAGGTAATCGCAATAAGCGACGATAAAAAAAAGGCAAATAATGCCGTGACCAAGGCTACATAAAAAGGCGGCGTATCAGGATTGTAGTTCAGTAGTTCTATATCGAACATTGCTTATTTTAGTTAGATTCTAATCGGCAAAGTTAATTTAATGTTAACTGTTTTTAGGTTAGATGGGGAAGTTTTATTTAAATTTTCACACTCTGTTCTTCAGAATTTATTACAAAAAAGATAGCAAAAAAAGAATATTTTTGCACTATTCGGGTATTTTGATAGAGCTGGTTTTTTAGAAATTCTGCTTTCCAAAGCCCCTAAACAAAATATACAAACAAGCATGGAATATTCTCTTTTTTCTTTAGAAGGCGGTGGATTGATTACCAATTTTATTATCACACTTCTAAGTATTTTCTTGGGTGATCGCTTTATGAAAGGTATCAGTATGGATGGTTTTCAGAAAGGGCTCGTTATTGCCTTAGTTTTGGCAATTCTCAATGCAACTATCGGGGCAGCTATGGACTTGATTAGTACGCCTATTCGTTGGCTAACCTTGGGTTTATTTAGTTTCGTAGTCGATGCGCTTGTAATTATGTTGGCAGGCAAATTGGTGAGTGGCTTCCATGTAAACGGTTTTTGGTCAGCAGTAGGTTTGGCCGTCATCATTGCAGTTGTGAGTATGGTACTAGTGGCGACTTAGCAGTGAGTGAATTAAAAGTTTTTGAATGGGTGAATCGACACGCGTTTTCATCAAAAAATCCTAATATTGTGTTAATATTTTCTCCCAATACACATTACTTTTTTAGGCTTTTGTATTTTACGATTTATAAAGCCCGATTTTTCGATTATTGAGAAATCACCTTTTCTAACTAACTAATTTTGCAAAATGAGACAAATCAATTGGTTGAGCCTGCTTTTGGGCATGGTTTTCCTTTGCAGCACTACTTTACTTACAGCTCAAAGTGCTAAACTTCCTGATGGTGTTACTAAAGGTGCATCTGTAGAAGGAATCACCGAATACCAACTCAAAAACGGACTTCGAGTACTCCTCTTTCCTGACCAATCCAAAGCAACGATTACTGTAAATATTACGTATCTAGTAGGTTCTCGGCACGAGGGCTATGGCGAGACCGGCATGGCACACTTGCTAGAACACCTTGTATTTAAAGGCACACCCGATCATCCAGACATTCCACAGGAATTGACAGAGCATGGCGCACGCCCGAATGGTACAACTTGGTATGATAGAACAAATTACTTTGAGACCTTCAGCGCGACCGAAGAAAACCTGCGTTGGGCATTAGACCTCGAATCGGATAGAATGATAAATTCCTTCATCGCAAAGAAGGATTTGGATAGCGAAATGACCGTAGTGCGAAATGAGTTTGAATCAGGCGAAAACAGTCCTTCAAGTATCTTGATGGAGCGCGTGCTTTCTACGGGTTATTTATGGCACAATTACGGAAAATCTACCATCGGCGCACGTTCCGATTTAGAGAATGTTCCGATTGATAGACTAAAAGCATTTTACAAAAAATACTATCAGCCAAATAATGCAGTACTTGTAGTTGCAGGTAAGATAGATGAAGCGAAAACAATTGGTTTAGTAAGTGAATATTTCAGTGATATTCCACGAGCTAAGCATGAATTGATACCAACTTATACTAAAGAGCCTACACAAGAC
>CALGLY010000296.1 GCA_937959095.1 uncultured Saprospiraceae bacterium | reverse complement strand
GGTATCATTTGTCTCTAATTTTACTGAAGCCTTAACTTTAAATTTTTTCTTTGTCTTCGATTTAACATCTAACTCTTGAACGAAAGACGTCCAGTTTCTAGAAATCTCATTAACATCTTGTGCATTCATGCTAGAGCATGTAAAAATAAATAGTAATAAATAATTTAACTTTTTTTTCATTTTTTTTATGGATTAAAATTAGCTCATAGAGGATTGATTTTGTCCTTAAAAATAAGCTCTTTTTCCTTCTAGTACAAATAGACAAAGAGCCTGTTTAAACCCCAAGAAAATATCAATTTTGACTGCTTTTTGTTCAAATCACTTATTTTTATATCTTTGTATTTGTAAAAACCGATTGTCTCTTAATAATTAACGAATTTTTATGATTTCTACTTGTTTATAATTAGTTACCTTTTTTTAATTGTTCGTCTAATATGTCACAAACGATTTAGTTTTTGGTAAGATGAAAAGTCTTACTACATTATTAATTCATTCAATTAGAAAACGATGAAACAGCTATTATTTTTGTTAGTATTTGTATTTATAGGCAGTACCACTTTTGCACAAGTAAATGAAGGCTTAAGAACAATGCCAAAAGGAAAGAACAATGCAATGTCTATCATGCTGAAAAAGACAAATAAGAAAGAAGTAGAGAAAGCATGGGGAAAATATATAGACGATTATAAAGGCAAAACAAAGTTCGACAAGAAAAAAGGACTCACCTTCACGGATAATGCAGAAATAGAGGACATGAGCGATAATACTGTGGATATATATGCACAGGTAGTAGCACAGGGCGCGGATACAGAACTAGTAGTATGGTACGATTTAGGCGGTGCTTATCTAGCATCAGGAGAACATGCTAAAGGCTATGGCAAAGCAAATGCGATGCTGATAGAATTTGCAGAGCAAGTATCGACAGCAGCAGTGGAAGAGTTATTAGCGGAGGAAGAAGAAAAGTTGAAGAAATTAGAAAAAGACAAGGATGATCTAGCTAAAGACAAAGAGGGCTATGAAAACGAAATCAAGAAGTGCGAGGAGAAGATAGCAGAAGCGAAAAAAGATATTTCTGAAAATGAATCGGCGCAAGATGCTAAGGATGGAGAGATAGATGCACAACAGAAAGTTATAAATGACATTAAGACACGTTTGAAGAAGATTTAAGAATTAGCAATTATGATTTGAGTAAGGTTTAAGTACAACATGAAGAGGTCAATCTCCTATTTTGTACCTAATACTTACAAAATTAGTACGGTTTTTCAAGGCGATGTGGCTTAGCTACGTCGCCTTTTTTATTTATAGATCATTTTTTAAAGGTAGAATATGAACATTTTCGTGTCATCCTTTATTCTTCTAAGAAGAAATATCTACGATTTCTTATTTTTGCAGAAAAGATAAAAATTCATGTCAGAACATAAATTCTATACGCTGAATGTACGTACTGTAAAAGCAGAAACTGCTGATACAAATACCGTAACATTCGATATACCTGCTGATTTAAAATCAACATTTGCCTATAAGCCAGGGCAATACTTAACGCTAAAATTCAACCTCAACGGACAAGAAGTACGTCGTGCGTACTCTATGTGTAGTAGCCCGATGGAAGAGGGAATTGCAGTGAGCGTGAAGCGGGTGAAAGATGGTTTAGTATCCAATCATATTGGCGATAAGGTGAAGGCGGGAACGCAGATAGAAGTAATGCGCCCGGAAGGAAAATTCTATATTAAACCTAATCCTGAACAAAAGAAGACCTATTATCTTTTTGGTGCAGGGAGTGGTATCACACCGCTTATGTCTATTCTGAAAACGGTACTAGAAGAAGAGCCAAAAAGCACGGTCAACCTGTTTTATGGCAATCGTAATGAAGATTGTATCATCTTCAAATCGGATTTGGATATGTTGCAGACGCGCTACGCTGGGCAATTGGTGGTAGAGCATATCTTGAGCCAACCAAAGAAAGAAAAAAGCGGTTGGCTATCGAAAGCAAAGATTAGTTGGACGGGTAAAATCGGACGCTTAGGTGCTAAGACTGTGAAAACCTTCCTAGCCGATCATCCTGCACATACGCAGCAATCCGAATATTTCATTTGTGGGCCTGGCGATATGATTTCGACTGTAGAGCGCACCTTGAAAAATATGGATTTGCCTGCGGCTAATATTCATGCGGAACATTTCACATCGAATGTAGCAGAGGGTGATAAAATAAAAGGTGCAGCAGGAAGTCTCGTGAAAGTACATATGAACGGGGAAGTTATTGAGGTGAATGTACCAAGCGATAAAACAATATTGGATACCTTGATTAAGGAAGGCTACGATCCGCCATATTCTTGTACTTCTGGCGCATGTTCTACTTGCTTAGCGAAAACTATAAGAGGAAGCGTGAAAATGGACGTACATTATGCAATAGACGATGATGAAATAGCACAAGGCTTTATCTTGACTTGCCAATCGCACCCAATGACGGATGAAGTGGAGCTTACGTATGATGTATAGTGAGTGATGAGTGATGAGTTTTGAGTGTCGTAACTTAACTTATCACTCATACCTCATCACTCATATCTATCCTATTGCTCGAATACCTCAATTTCCTTCGTAGCAACCACCAAATCGGTAAAACGTCCCTTGAAGCGAGTCGCCTTCACGATATGATTATCAATCCAGTGATAATTACCACCACGTGGCTTCTCCATGAGTAAGCCATGGTATTTAAAATTGTGTTTCTTCAACCAATATTCTGTAATCTCGCGATGCTCTTCAGTGCGAGACGTAAAGAAGGTAATGACATGACCTTGGTCGTACCACTTATTCAAGATATCCAATGCATCAGGGTAAGGCAGTACCGTACCCATGCGCTCTGGCTCTTCATTAGGTACATCGTCGCAGACCGTTCCGTCAATATCAATCAAATAGTTCTTGATTCCATCTTCTAATATTGGACTTATTGGGCGGCCTTTTTCATCAAAAACCTGCTGTAAACTAAAATCTTTCTTTTTCATAGTATATATGATCCTATTGAATTTTTTTCCATTTTTATAAACTCCCTTCTTCTACAAGAAGTTTCTTTTGAAGAAGGATATATTGCTATACTCCATCAAAAACCGCGCCAAAAGTAGTATAAATCTCAATTTGGAAAGCTAAAATAGTAGGATAGCTTTTCTTTGAAATCTATCAGCTAAAATGAGACGAATGAAAACTTAGACGAATGGAAAGAGAGAAAATAAGAAAATTCGATATTGATTATCAATAGATTGCATTTTAAGGGACTATCGTTTTTCGTTGCCTATTTATCGTTTTTTACGCTTTTCTAATTTCCTTTTTTATGAAAAGCTTTATTTAGAAGGTACGAATAAAGGTGATTTTTCCATATTCGCACCTCCTAAATTACTATTGCTTCTTATCTACTTTCTCTTCTCCGCCTTCCAAACTTGCTACAAATTTTTCAAAAGAAGTCGTTTTGTAGTGTTCTTCTGCCACAAACTGCAATTCGTTTATCATTCCTTTAGCCTCTTTGTAGCCAGGCGATACCGAAATACGTTTATTTTCTTCATCTAAATAGACCACAGAAGGATAGCCTAAACGCCCATCCAATAAGCTATACGCCAACTCATGCACACCTCGGCGACCAGAGTTGATATAAGCAAACTCATGCCCATCGAATTCGATGGTTTCTTTCTGCTCTGCATCGAATTTTACAGCGTAGAAGTTTTCATTCATATATTCTATCACCTTCTTGTCTGTGAAAGTCTTTTTGTCCATCACCTTGCACCAGCCACACCAATCGGTATAAATATCAATGAATATTTTCTTTGGATTTTCCTTGTTTTTTGCAATGGCTTCTTCCCAAGTGTGCCATTCTATCGTTGCTTTTTCTTCTTCTACTGGAAGGGTAAATGCTAAGAAACTTGCACATAAGGCAAGAATAGCAACAGGAAACAAAACTTTTTTCATTTTATCTGTTTTATGTCACGTAGCCCAAACGGTTTTGTTTGGTAAGGCAATTTAAATTAATAAATTGGTCATTTTAGACTAGTTATTTTTTCTTCTAATGGATCTTCAAAAATCGCGTATCCGTACGGACATAAGACTTTTTTAAGATTTATTAGAAGGAAAAAGAACGGAATAAAAAGGCTGATTTATTATTTTAATTTGCCTAAGTGTCGTTAAAATAAGTGAAAACTATATTTTATAGGACTATAAGAACATGACATTTTTGCTTTAAATGTCCTTATATATCTCAATGTCTTATATGGTTCAAAGAATACGACACCAAAAATACGCTTGTTTCAGTAAGAAGTTGGAATGTTAAGAAAGCTTTAACCAAAAAGTGTCATTAGATATCAAAATATGAATAAGAAAAAGGTAGTAGTTGCCATTGGAGGCTCTAGCGGGTCAATTTATGCGAAGGTACTTTTGGACAAACTGCAACAGCTAGAAGCACAAGTAGAGCGCGTAGGCGTAGTGATGAGTGATAATGCTAAATTCAACTGGGAATATGAATTAGGCAACCGAGCCTTTGAAGCCTATCCTTTTGATTTTTATGCTAAAAATAATTTCATGGCTCCTTTTGCATCGGGTTCGGCACGCTATGAGAGCATGATTGTTTGCCCTTGCTCTATGGGCTTGATGGCGCGAATTGCAATGGGAACTTCCAATGACTTGACCACGCGCGCGGCAGATGTCATCTTGAAAGAACGTCGTCGCCTCATACTGCTTCCGCGTGATACGCCTTACAGCCTTATTCATATCAATAATATGAAATTACTCACCGAAGCAGGCGCGATTATTTGCCCTGCCTCGCCTTCTTTCTATAGTCGCCCAACAACCTTTGAAGAACTTGCGGCTACCGTAGTAGATAGAGCATTGGACTTGGCGGGCTTCGATTTGGAGAGTTATCGTTGGGGGGAAAGCAAAGAGGAGAAATGATTTCTGAAAATTTGTACCTTCGCACGAAATCCCTAAACATTTCATGCAAAAAAATAATAGACTATGCTTCTTAAAGTACTAAAATGGCTCGGTATTGGTTTGATAGGCTTGTTACTTGCAGGTTTCATTGCATTGAAAATAATGAGTAAACCACTTCCTACAGGAGAAAAAGGCGCGGCGGCAGATGCACTAGCCCAGAAAATGCTAGGTGCAGTAAATTATGCAGCTTGGGATACAACCAATATCGTACAATGGACGTTTTTTAGAGGCGAAAATCATTATGTGTGGGATAAGCAACGTCATTTAGTACAATTGGAATGGGGGACGAACAAGGTGCTCCTGAACCCGAATGAGATAAGTGGCAAAGCATGGCAAGATGGCGTAGAACTGGAAGGTGATGCGGCTGATAAATTGGTAAAGAAAGCATGGGCGCACTTCTGCAATGACTCGTTTTGGCTCAATGCCCCTTCAAAAGTTTTCGACCCAGGTGTAGAACGTAGCGCATTGAAAACCGAAGCGGGTGATGATGCACTTCTCGTGCAATATGCTTCGGGCGGTGTCACTCCAGGGGATGCCTACCTTTGGATATTGGATGAAAACGGCTTACCAAAGGCATGGCGCATGTGGGTAGGTATCATTCCACTAAAAGGAATCGAGAATACTTGGACGAATTGGGAAACCCTAGCTGGTGGCGCGAAAATTGCAAAATCGCATGACCTAAAAGGAATAAAAATGGAATTGAAGAATATTAAAGCCGCTCAAACGTTTGAGGAATTGGGTTTAGAAAAAGACCCATTTGAGGCAATATTACCTTAATATAGTACAAGGTATCAGGTACTAAGAATTTACTTTATACTTAATACCTCATACATTCATTAACAGGCAAAATAAGAGTAAACATGAAATTTCTTATGTACGCCCTAACAATCACATTAGGACTTATGACACAGCAACTTTCCGCACAGGAGGAAGCGAAAACTAAAGCAGATTCTTTAAGTTATAGCATGGGCGTATTGATCGCCGAAAGCTTGAAGCAACAAGGCTTAGAAGATATCAATACGGACGTAATGATGACTGCATTGAAAGCAAACTTGGCTGGTACTGCAACAGTAACTCCAGCGGATGCGAATGAGATGATGCAGGCTTATATGCAAGAACAACGACAAATCGCAGTAATGAAGAATTCAGAAAAAGGAACAAAGTTCTTAGAAGCAAACAAAACAGCAGAAGGCGTAATGACTACTGAAAGTGGTTTGCAGTACAAGGTACTAACACAAGGCGACGGCGCAAAGCCAGCAGCAACAGATAAAGTAACAGTACACTATCATGGTACATTGATAGATGGTACGGTATTCGATAGTTCTGTAGATCGTGGCAAGCCTGCTACATTCGGTCTAAATCAAGTGATTTCAGGTTGGACAGAAGGCTTACAATTGATGGGCGTAGGTTCAAAGTATCGTCTATTTTTGCCTCCTAACTTGGCATATGGCGATCGTGGTGCAGGTGGTGCAATCGGGCCAAACTCTACACTTATTTTCGATGTAGAATTATTAAGCATCGACTAATATTTAGATAGACGTGAGATTTTAAGATGTGAGACGTGAGATTTTTTTTAAAGCCTCCTATCTCACATCTCAAAATCTCATATCTACTAACATCTAATACCAATCAACGTGCGTATTGATATTCTCTCCGTTGTACCTGATTTATTGCATAGTCCTTTGCAGCATTCCATTATGAAGCGAGCGCAACAGAAAGGCTTGCTCGAAGTACAGGTACACGATCTTCGGGACTTTGGTTTGGGTAAACATCGGCAAATTGATGACTATCAGTTTGGAGGTGGTGCTGGTATGGTGATGATGGTAGAACCTTTATCAAATTGTATTGAAAGTCTAAAAGCAGAGCGCACCTACGATGAAATCATCTACATGACTCCCGATGGACAACGCCTCAACCAAAGTATAAGTAACCAACTCTCCTTGAAAGGAAACCTCATGCTCCTTTGCGGACACTACAAAGGCATAGATGAGCGCATCCGAGAGCATTATATCACCATGGATATTTCGATAGGCGATTATGTGCTATCTGGTGGAGAATTGGCTGCTGCCGTAGTAGTTGATTCCATCGGACGCTTATTACCTGGGGTGCTAAATGATGAAACATCCGCTCTTTTCGATTCGTTTCAGGATGATTTGCTCGCGCCACCCGTCTACACCCGCCCAGCGAAATTTAAAGATTGGGAAGTGCCTTCTGTACTACTTTCAGGGCACGATGCCAAAATAGAAGAATGGCGATACGAACAATCCCTCAAGCGTACCGAAGAACGTCGCCCTGATCTACTAGAAAGACAGTAAATGGATCATTGAAAATTATTTCACCAAGTTCCCGCACTCCTTTTTTTAAGGCAAATCAAAACCTAACTTACCCTCTGCTTCTCTTGATGCGGTCAGAAAAAACGAAAAAAGCAAAGTAAAAAAACTCTGTGCCTCCGAGCCTCCACATTCAATATCAGAAAGGAAACCCTTCCACCAACTCTCTAATAAAAATATTAAAAATAGAAGGCTTCAAAATCAAAGCAAATGCCAGTCCAAACAAAGCCCCATACAGGTGTGCATCATGTCCGACATTATCATTTTGGTTGTGATCTGCCCAATGCGAATACACAATATACAGCACTGCCGCTATGATAGCAGGACAAGGAACAATAAAGAATAACAACAAGGTCGCCCACGGAAAAAAGAGTGTATACACAAACATAATGCCCGATACACCACCCGATGCACCTAGCGCGCTATAGGATGGATTATCCTTATGCCGAAAATAAGAAGGCAGACTAGCACACACAATCGTGAGTAGATACAAGCCCAAGTAATTGATACGCCCCAAAGTTTCTCCGAAGAGTTGCACAAAAACATTTTCAACAATCTCCCCGAATTGATATAATACCAACATATTGATAAGCAAATGCGCCCAAGTGCGAGGACTATGAATGAAGCCCGATGTCAGCATTCGGTAATACTCTTTATGGTGTTTTTCGCGATAAGGCGAATGCACCAATTGCGCGAGCATATTCGGATTTTGGTTAGCTTGATAAGAAATCAAACTCGTGACAATGACTAGAATAAGTGTAAGCGACATAGTTTTGATTTTGTGCCAAAGGAATGAGATAATAGTCTTTTGACGTTACAGAAATCTAAAAAGTCAGGGCAAACTAAAGATTTTTTAGCTTTATTTGAAAGAATCCAATGACATTATCTCCTTTTGAATTATCTTGTTGGTAGCTAAATGAATATATAACATGGATATACAATACTTCCTCGAACAAGTCGCGCAAGATAAATTATTGGTCATGAGTTTGCCGCTTTTCCTAGCGGTGGTGCTAGTGGAAATGTATGTAGATAAAAAGCTGGACAAAGAACTCTATAACAGAAAAGATTTTTGGGTCTCTTTTTCGATGGCAATTATCACGGCAATCGTGGAGTTTTTGCCCAAATTATTGGCGTTCATTGCCTTTTTTTATCTGCATGAAATTAGTCCTCTGCGTGATGTCATAGTGCATCAATGGTGGGCATGGATTATCCTGTTTTTTGCCGATGATTTTGCCTATTACTGGTTTCATCGTGCGAACCATGAGGTGCGTTTGTTTTGGGCGGGGCATGTGCCGCATCATTCGTCGGAGTATATGAATTTCGGGACAGCACTCCGCCAAGGAGTAGGGGAGCGATTGCATAAATACTTCTTTTGGCTCTGGATTCCACTTTTAGGCTTCGATCCTGTGATGCTATTCTTAGCGATGTCTGTTAATTTACTCTATCAATTTTGGGTGCATACCGAACTCGTGGATAAACTACCGCGTCCAATAGAATTTATTCTCAATACGCCTTCGCATCATCGCGTACATCATGCGTCTAATATTCGCTATTTGGATTGCAATCATGCGGGCGCACTCATTATTTGGGACAGATTGTTTGGGACATTTTCAGAAGAAAAAGCCTTCGACAGACCTGTTTATGGATTGACTGTCAATATCAATTCTTACAATCCTGCCTATGTCGCTACGCATGAATATGGTGCGATTTGGAAGGATGTCCAACGTGCTGATAAATGGAGCGATAAACTCAAGTATATCTTCTACGCCCCAGGCTGGAGCCACGATGGAGATGATAAGCGGGCTAAGACCTTGCGGCGGGCGTTGTTGGCGGGGGAAGGGTAGAGAAATAATTACTGAGTTACAAAGACAGTTTTATAGTATTTCAAAACTCATTATTCTTACTTCTTCATTTCTTTTGTCTAATCGTTCAACTATGATTTTTTCTAAGTAAAATCTATCTCCAGTTTTTAATTTTAGTAAGTGTTCGATTTGCTCCGTATTAAAATATTCAGACTCGGATTTAGTGATTATTGATTTTCCTCTTTTATCAAAAATTACTAATTCAAATTCTTGGCTATTCTTCTAAGGTTGAACGTTTTTAGTTAAAAAATTGCTGGTTTTAAGTACTAAAAATTTGAACATCAGTCAATTGTACAAAATGCTGATTTATAGTAATTTACAATCTTAGAAGGGTAGCCAAATTCTTTAACTTTATATCTAATATCAATATCATAGTTTACAGAAGTTACTACTATTCCTCTTTCAATACAGGACGATAACTGTTTCATCCCTATTTTGCCTCCTGTTGCTCCACAGAGAAATGGAATTAGATTTGGTAAATATTTTCCTTCTATTTCCTTTCTTATTATAATTGCCTTCGCCCTATTTAATATTGAAATACTATGTTTTCCGCCTCTTTTTACTAGTATGAAGTATTGGTTTTTGTCTTTCTTTACTATTCGCTTTGATTCGGTATCTACTTCTTCTATAAAATACTCTTTATTATTGGTATTCTTAATTTCATATGGAGTAGGTATTCCTATCCAGATTTTATCACTTAATAAATTGTTCTTTAGTTCTAATCCAATATTGTTTGAAGAATATTCAGTCTTTGATTTTTTGGAATTGCAAGAATTCAAAACCAAGATCATTGCTATGAATATTTTAACTTGATTTTTCATTTTTCTTTAATATCTACCACTCATAGAAATTCCACTTTAAAACTGCACCGCCTTCAACTGCCCCATCGCCTTCTCTGCCACCATTTCCCCTATCGCAAGCGAAGCCGTAGCTGCTGGCGAAGGCGCATTGCACACATTCACGATGCGAGGCTGCTCTAAGATAAGGAAATCATCAAGCATTTCGCCGTCTGGCGCGACTGCCATAGCACGAACGCCTGCGCTACCGCGTACTAAATCATCCTCTGTGATGCTAGGAATAAGTCCTTGCAGCGCTTTCACAAAGGCGCGCTTTGAGTAGGAACGGTGTTGCTCAAGGATGCCCGTTTTCCAATACTGTTTGGCAATGGCTTTGAAACCTGAATAGCGAAGCGTCTCTTTAAATTCCTTCGAGTCATATTGCCAACGCGTGTAGCCTTCGCGCTTGAACGCAAGTACGGCATTCGGGCCAGCTTCTATGCCGCCATATATGCGCGGCGTGAAATGTACACCAAGGAAGGGGAAAGCAGGATTCGGAACAGGATAAATCAGGTTATTGACGAGGTATTCTTTTTCAGGTTTTAGGTTGTAATATTCCCCTCTGAAAGGAAGAATTTTATAGTTGATTTCTTGTCCCGTAATTTTAGCCACTTTATCGGAGTATAAGCCTGCACAAGTGACAATCACGTCGGTCTTTATCTCCCGTTTATCGGTGATTATTCGCAATTCTGTTTCTTTATCAATCACTCGATAAAGCGATTGACTAGGGAAGAATTTTGCACCACGCTCTTTCACGATTTCGAGATATTTTTCAGCTACTTCTTTGTAGTCAATAATACCTGCTTGTGGTACCCAAATAGACTCTACTGCGCGCACATGCGGCTCTTTTTCGAGGGTTTCTTCCTTACTTATTTTTCGGATGCCCTGCATTCCATTTGCAAGACCACGCTGATAGATTTTCTCTAGTTCGGGGCGTTCTTCTTCTTTGGTTGCTACTATGACTTTGCCACAGAGGTCGTATTTTATGCCATATTTATCGCAGAAATCGAGTAAATATTGGTAGCCTTTCCTACAATTAATCGCTTTTGAGCCACCAGGTTTGTAGTAGATGCCTGAATGAATGACCCCGCTATTATTACCCGTTTGGTGTTGCGCGGGTTTTCGCTCCTTTTCAATAATGGCAATTTTTAGCTCTGGTTGTTGCTCCGAAAGCTGAAAGGCAGTCGCTAAGCCTACAATGCCTGCGCCTACAATAGTTACATCAAATTTCATATTCTACTTCTTGCTGTCTGTTTGGGGCGTTGTATTCTATCACTGCTTGCGATAATACGTATAAACGAAACGCTCCTCTCCATATTCGCTTAGCTGGGCAAGTTGCAGTAAATTCTCTGCGACTTTCATGATTTTCCATTGATAATCGAATGTTGGATTCGCGATAAGTTGTCCATTTGTTTCTGTAGTTCGTAAGCCGAGATTATCGCTGCGTTCATTCATTTTCCAATCGCCTTCCCAAGTACTTGGTGTTTGGCTTTGGTGCATTTTTCGATATGTACCATCATTGGAAAATTCAAGCACTTCTTTCGGCTCGGCTTCCTGATTACGTTGTACGTAAAATACGCGGCCTTGTTCGCGGGCTTCTACCAATTCCCATTCTCCTAAGAGTTTAGTGTTTTGCGCGAAGCTAGTTGAAACGGATACTATCAGGAAAGCAAATAATAGGATGATTCTTAATTGCATAGCTTTTTTGTTTATTGAAGAGTCAAGATAAGAAGTTAATTTGAGAAATGAAATGGTGTGTAGAATATATATGGCTTAGAAGCCGAAGGTTTAACAAACTTACCGTATTAATTAGCACGTGTATTCTCTAGAACAGAGAATAGAGACCACTTCATTGAGAGAATAGACACTTTATCTTTTTAAAAATATCTACTATCTCAACGAAGTGGTGTCTATTCTATTAGACTATTAGACCTCCTTCCGCTCAAGAGAAGCCTTCACAAAGGCAACAAAAAGCGGATGCGGATTTTCGACGGTACTTTTCAATTCAGGATGAAACTGCACCCCCACAAACCACGGGTGTGTAGGTACTTCCATGATTTCCACTAAGTTCGTTTCTGGATTCATGCCCGTTGCAGTCATGCCGTGTTCTTCAAGTTGCGCGACATAGTCATTATTGATTTCGTAGCGATGGCGGTGGCGTTCACTTATTTTTCTATTGCGATAGGCTTTGTGTGCTTTTGTATCCTTGCGAAGGTCGCAAGCATACGCTCCTAAGCGCATCGTGCCACCCATATTTTCGATGGCTTCCTGATCGGACATTAAGTGAATCACAGGCGCAGTCGTATCAGCATCTACCTCTTCCGAAGAGGCTTCCGATAAACCGACTACATGCCGCGCATATTCCACGACAGCACATTGTAAACCTAAACAGATGCCAAAGAAGGGTACATCATTTTCACGGGCATATTTTATGGCTTTTATCTTGCCTTCAATCCCTCTATCCCCGAAGCCAGGAGCGACCAAAATGCCATCCAAATTCTTCAAGCGTTTGGCAATTACTTTTTCTCTATCTTCTAGGTCTTCTGAATGCACAGGATCAACGATTACTTTACAATTATTAAGCGTGCCAGCATGAATAAAGGCTTCGTAAATTGACTTATAAGCATCGGGTAATTCATTGTATTTGCCTATTAATCCTATCCTGACCTCATGTTTTGGGGCTTTCATTTTTTTTAGAAAACGCTTCCAAATTTTCAAATTCGGTTCGCGCTTATCGAGCAGACGTAACTTTGAGATGACCGTAGTATCCAAGCCTTCTTTCAGCATCAGAAGTGGCACTTCATAGATGCTGCTTGCTTCCATGGCTTCCACTACTGCACCCAATTCTACATTACAAAAGAGGGCGATTTTTCGACGGACATCCATGTTTAATGGATGCTCTGTGCGGCACACCAAAATATCAGGCTGAATACCTGCTTGCAGCAATTCCTTCACGGAATGTTGCGTGGGTTTGGTTTTCAATTCCTTGGTTGCTTTTAGGAATGGAATCAGCGTCAGATGAACGACTAAACAGTTTTCTCCACCAAGATCACGACGCATTTGACGCAGGGCTTCCAAGTAAGGTAGGGACTCGATATCGCCAACTGTGCCACCTATTTCTGTGATGACAATATTGTAGTTGCCTTTTTGCCCTAGTAGCTGTATGCGTCGCTTGATTTCATCGGTGATGTGCGGAATGACTTGCACGGTCTTTCCTAGAAATTCACCCTTGCGCTCCTTATCAATCACCGTTTGATAGATGCGCCCAGTCGTCACATTATTTGCTTGTGAGGTTGGAATGTTGAGGAAGCGTTCATAATGCCCCAAATCAAGATCAGTTTCTGCACCGTCGTCCGTTACATAGCATTCGCCATGCTCGTAAGGATTCATTGTGCCAGGGTCAATATTGATATATGGATCAAGCTTCTGGATAGTGACTGAAAAGCCTCTAGCTTGTAATAATTTGGCAAGAGATGCCGCGATAATTCCTTTGCCTAAAGAAGAAGTTACACCACCCGTAACAAAAATATACTTTGTCATTATTCTAATTCATCTGAACTGAAAATCAAGAAAAACGTATCGAAGATTACGCTCCAATAACGTTGTTACGGAATGCAAAGGTAGTGCGAAAAGAAAGGCTTTTACTAGAAAAAGGATACCTATTTATTCCTGCTATATACAAGTCCTTGGTTTCCATTGGGAAAAGTTTTGTCAAGGCAAGTTTAGCACCTTGTTTTTTAAAATTATTTACAGAAAGTTAATACAAACTTAACCTTATTGATACCTTGCTTTAAAATTTCTTGCCTTATTTCCGCGCTTTAAGTATAAAGCGGAGAAAGCTTGTCGTTTTTTCAATCAAAACAAAATAGGTTCTATCTGAAACTATATGGTATGTTTAAATTTTTAAGTTCAATTGCAAGTATCAAGCGCAAGCCCGCCTGAATGCCTGCTTGTAGCAGACAAGCTTGTCGGGCTTGCGCTTGATACTTGCAATTGAACTTTAGATTTTACCATGTAAAATCATGTAGAACCACAAAACCTTTATCCATTATGGATACTACGCTAATTGTGATGTGGCTAGGATTTGCACTAGCATCCTACTCGGTAGTAGGAAACGATGTGATTCAGACCTTGGGCACCTTCTTGAGTTCCAATGAAAAACGCCCGTGGTGGGTGCTTTGGATTTTTGCAGGAACGATTCTTGCAGCTACCTTGATTTATAGCTGGCATACCTATGGCGGTGATGTGTCCTATCAGCGTCTCATTGGCGATGATCCAAGTGACCCAAAATATCCGCTTCCCGATCCTTTTCCGTGGTATTATCTGCTGCCGCCTTTTGTGCTGATGTTCGTGACGCGCTTCGGTATTCCCGTGAGTACGTCCTTCTTGATATTGACCTTTTTCTCTCCCAAAAACCTAGAGTCGATGCTCGTAAAGTCCGTAACGGGCTATTTTGTAGCCTTTGCAGCGGCTTTCCTCGTCTATATTTTTACGACTAAATTACTAGAAAAACGCTTCGTCGAAAATCCCATCACGCCTGAAAAAGAGCGGATATGGATACCGCTGCAATGGCTTTCCACAGGTTTCCTTTGGACACAATGGCTGGCACAGGATTTTGCTAATATTTATGTCTATTTGCCTCGTTCATTGACTGCGACAGAGTTGGCTATTTCGCTCACTATTCTATTAGCGATGCTTGGTTTCATCTTCTACAGCAGAGGTGGCGCGATACAGAATATCGTGAAAGCCAAAACGAATACGACAGACATCCGCTCTGCTACGATCATTGACCTTATTTATGGTATTGTCCTCTTTTATTTCAAGGAATTGAATAATGTACCGATGAGCACCACTTGGGTATTTATAGGGCTTTTGGCAGGTCGTGAAATAGCAATTCGCTGGCGTATGGATGGGAAGCTACAACGCCACGAAATACAAGATATACTCATGGATTTGGGGAAGGTAATCTTCGGATTAGTGATTAGTATTGTCTTAGTTTATTTGATTCGCTTCTTGGCGGCTTAAATAGGGTTTTAGAAAATAAGATTCTACATGAATTTAGGCAGTAAAAGTCGTCGGACACTTCAATTTTTCTAAAGATATGAATTTGTCAGACAGCCTCTTATAAATAAGGGCAAAAAGCGTACGACGACTCTTACTGCCTTGATTACCATTTGAAATCAGGTAGAACCAAAAATAAAAATAGGTAGTATGGAACTTATTTTAGTTCAATAGATGTTTTGGGATAAATATTATGAACTAAAACTTGATTTAACTATGCAACTCAAAACCGAAAAATATACAAACTACTTAAACCAAATTCCCGCTGAAGGGCAGCATATTCTAGCCCAACAAACAGCTGACCAAATTATCGTTTATCAAGCCTTCAATCCTAATATTGCGCGTTTTGCGGTAGAACATCAATGCTTTGGTGGCGATCATTACAGCTATACTCGAATGTCTTGGATAAAACCAAATTTTCTGTGGATGATGTATCGCTGTGGTTGGGCATCGAAAGAGAACCAAAAACGAGTGCTTGCTATTTGGATACAGAAAAGTGATTTTGATACCATTCTAGAAAATGCAGCATACACTTCTTTTCAAGCAGCTATTTATGGAGATATGAAAACCTGGAAAGCCGTATTAGCAGAAAAAGCGGTGCGCTTGCAATGGGATCCAGACCATGATCCTTATGGAAAAAAGCAAGTCCGCAGAGCTGTTCAGCTAGGATTGAAAGGGGAAATATTAGAACGATTCGGAAAAGAAATGATACACCGTATCGAAGATATTACGGATTTTGTGCAGGCACAAAAAGCGGTATTGGACACCAATCCATCAGCTTTGCTTGTACCAGAGGAACGCGTATATCTCCCCGCAGATTTAACTCTTTGTCAGCACATTGGAATTATTAAAACTCAAAACGCATGAACACAAGACGAATAAGCAAATTTCTAAGCCTCATTCTTCGACATAAACCCGAAACTATAGGCATTACCCTAGATCCAGAAGGTTGGGCAACAACGCAAGAAATAATTGATGGCATGAATGCCAAAGGAATGTCCGTCACTCTAGAAATGCTACAAGAAGTAGTCGCTACCAACGATAAGCAACGCTTCAAACTATCCGATGATGCCAGTCGGATTCGTGCCAATCAAGGACATTCTATTCCTGTAGATTTAGGCATGGAGGCTATAGAACCTCCTGCGGTACTTTTTCATGGTACAGCTACCAAAAATCAGGCAGCTATTCTCAGAGAAGGCATCCAGAAGCGCAAGCGTGAATATGTCCATTTATCAGCAGATGTAGAAACCGCTACGAAGGTTGGACAACGACATGGAAAGCCTGTAATACTAACGATAGATACGGCGAAAATGCACGAGACAGGTGTTCTATTTTATCGTTCTGAAAATGGGGTTTGGCTTACTGACTTTGTAGCTGCGGAGTATATTTCGTTCGCATAGATAGAGTTGGATGTGGTGGAATAAAAAATCATCAAATTTCATTCTGGCTGTAAGTACTATTTTCGATCCACTTACAGCCAGAATGAAAGAAATTCTAAAAGAAATCAGACATAGATCATTGCCTACTCTCCAACTGAACATTGTGCCTCGAAATAATGGTTTCGCCTGTATTTTGACTTCTGCGCCATTCCATATTTAGTTGGCGCGGCACTGCTCCTCCGACCCAATTATCTCCATTCAGCCAAGGATTATCATCTCTTGTATTGGGCGTTGCAGGCGTATGGTCTATGATGTAATAAGGACCATAGATAGAGCCATCCAAATTGTTTATTAATTCGGTATATCCACGATAGCCTTTAATGTTCAGGATGGAACTTGCTACGCCACTTTCTACATGCACTAGGGTATCTGCTTGCACGCCTGGATACGCTTGTACATCTTCTAAAGTAGCGTAATCGCGGAAATTGACAAACTTGAAATAGGTAGAGCCAGGATGCCCCGCATAAGCCTGTGATTCTATCCAGAAATTTCGGACTGTAACCGCATGATTCACTACACTAGCGGCTTTGGTATCTATCAGCACATTGACATCGGGGGAACTGCCTTCGCTAATGCAATTTTCTATGATATTCAAATCGCCTGCTATGAGTTCAAAATGGGTGCTTTGCCCTGCTCGTCCGAATACGCGACAACTCTCAATTCTATTGCCATTGAAACTAGCATTTATAGCATTTGCGCCTGCCCAGCTTCCATCCGCGCCCACGAAGGATTTATCCATACAATTCGTGAAGCGCAAACCTTCATAGCGACCATTTAAACTAAATTCTGATAGTAATCCAATATCCAGATCAATGAAATGACAATTGAGTACTTGTAAACTATAGGTCGCCCCAATTTCTAAGCCAATGCCTGCTTGCATTCCTTCAAATACAAAACCTTCCAAACGCAGAATATGATTATTAATCATGACACCTGCCTCTGTCATATTGGTGGGCATTCTACGGAATAGTGTAAAATCTCCCGATGCTTTTAAGTGTGCGCCATAGCCTGCAATTTTTAGATAAGGACTAACAGTCGTATTTGGCAAATTGACGGTATTGCAAATATTGTAGACCCCAGGCGGAATATTGATGGTATGCGCGCCATTTTGTGCCGCCTGAAACATGGCATTAAAAGCAACATCATCGCATTGATTATCATCTGGAATAGCTCCAAATTGTTGCGGTGTCAGTATGCCTTGTTGCTGCTGTAGGAGTGATAATAAAGCCCCCATTTCTATAGTCGATAATTGCCCTAAGGAGTCTGAAACTACAATTTGTAAATTGGATGTACTGCTGCAAGGTACACCACTGAACATGACATTAGGTTGCCCGACAGCAAAGTGTGTATTACTAATAAAGATCGTCGAATCATTGATGGTAACAGGCGTATTAGGAAGCGTATCCAATACACTTGCAGAAACAACAGATGCTGCAAATAGCAAGCAGCAAAGGAGGAAAATTTTGTTTTTCATTTTGATAATTTTTAGCTACTTAATTACTCAAATTCACACCTGTACTCGTCATCACCCCCAAATGATTACGATGCCGAACAGCTACATAATAACTACCTGGGAGCAAGCCATCAATAGCGACACCTAGATTACCATTTAAATCTATGACTTGTCCGTCTTTTCGCAAGAATGCCGCCCGACTTGCAAGAATCGTACTACTGTTAGCTGCTGCTCGGATTTCTACTTTTACCCAATCTACTACATCGGCAGGGATGCTTATTGCCATTTCAGAAAGTCCGTAGGGATTTGTCATCGGCAAGAGACTAGCCGTTTGTAGATTAGTTCCCATGTCCATACCATTGAACGCGCCTTGTAGGTAGACTTTTATTTGTACTAGAAGTCCTCCAAATTCATCCGCACCTATGTCTACCCGTGCGTTTTGGAGGCGTGTATTTCCATCAATATCGGTTTCGCCCGAAGCTGTTATAAAGCTTGGATCGCCCGTATCAATCGCAGGAGAACCAGTAGCGAGATGCAAGTCGCTTGTACTTACAAATAGCGGATCTTGAAAGGAAGAATTCGCATCTTGGCTCGCATTGGTTCTGTAGGTATTGAAGCCCATAAAATAGCCGCCGAGATAGTCAAAAATAAGCGTGGCTGCATTATTGGAGGTATAGTATAAATTGTAATCAAAGACAACACCACTTGAGCCGACAGGTGCTACATACATCATCTGATTATTGCTATTGGTGGAGTGAAAAATATTGTTTTTGAAGACACAGGTCTCGACATAAGAAACCACAATATCGCTCGTTTGTCCACCTGTGCCACCAGCATTGGTATCGTTATTATAGCAGCTATTATTCAGGAAATAGACATCTGTTACCTTGCCCGATCCCGAAGGATAATCGAAACCGCCTACCGTGATGGCAGCATCTTCATTATCATAAATAAAATTATCCCGCACAATGAGATTAGAAGCTGTTTTGCCTACATTTTCGCAGCCCATTTCTATTCCCCATTGGCTATCATGGATGATGTTGCGTTCTATAATTAGATCGCGTCCGCCATCCACATAAATGCCTGCTGCGGTTGCATAGGGCGATTTGCATTCATAAATTAAATTGTCGCTAATGATTCCATTTCGCGCTTGATCATTCGCTGGCGCACTGCCTTCATGTCCGATGATGTCGATGCCAATATTAGTGATATTATAGACTTCATTATTCGTCACTTCAAAGCCATTCACATTGCCATTCACGGCTAAGGCTTCGCTGTATCCAGTACGACTATCGTGGACTTTATTGCCATCAATTATCAAGTCTCGTATAGGCGTTGTTCCACTCGTACCGTATACAATTAGCGGCTGACTATTGCGGCTTGCATTGGCAGGCGTGCTAGGATTTGTAGAGAAATTGATATTACTAATATCGTTATTTCGTAACTCAATGGCTTGACAATTCCCTCCTACTAGAATGCCTTGTGC
>CALGLY010000295.1 GCA_937959095.1 uncultured Saprospiraceae bacterium | reverse complement strand
AAATCGAAAAAATAAGCCCGTAGCGAAGGCTATGCACTGATTTTTTCAATTCTTTAGAAGAAGAAAATATCTGCGCCATAATGGGTACCTTATTTATTGCCGATTCCCTTAATTCTTCATTTTTAATTTGGCAAAGCCATTTACTCATCTATAGATATTAACTCTACATCAAAGATCAATGTTTCATTTGGCCCAATACTTCCACCAGCACCACGTTCGCCATAAGCCAATTCGCTAGGAATGTATACTTGCCACTTATCACCTACCTTCATTAGTTGCAATGCTTCTGTCCAACCAGGAATTACACCTCCTACAGGGAAAGAAGTAGGCTGACCACGATCCACAGAACTATCGAATACGGTGCCATCTATTAGTGTACCATGATAGTGTACCGTTACTTTATCTTCTAAAGTAGGTGTTGCACCATCACCTGATGTTAGTACTTTGTACTGCAAGCCACTATCCGTCATCTTCACGCCTTCTTTCTGTGAATTAGCTGCTAGGAAATCACGTCCTTTTTGGACAGCTTCTTTTCCTTTTTCTGCTTGCTGCTTCTGGAAGAAATTTCGCGCGATTACATCAAATTCTTCTTGTGTGAATAATGCCTTATCTGCTTTTACATCCTGCATTGCACGATTAACTAAAGCATAGTTAGGATTTTCTACATCGAATTGTCCCGTCAAAGAATTCATCATTACTACGCCCATACCATACGCAATAGTATCTTCCAGAGAGTTCATTGTCACATCTCCTGAAATAGTTGGTACACTGCCAGCTCCACCGCTATTGCAAGCACCCATTCCTACTACTATCGCAAAAAGTCCGAAAAGTTGAATTAATTTTCTCATGAATTGGATTTTAATTTTATTAGTAAGGATGGAAAAAATAAAGTCGTCTAAATCGTTAAGTTATTATTTCATCCTTGCTTAGTTGGTTTTAGGCAAAACGTAGAAGATAGTTCAAAAAATACATCTACTTTAAGAGGTATCTACAAATTGCCAAAATAGTCAAATTTAAAAAACGGCACGAAGGTAGATAAATAATCGTTTTTTTAGGAGCTACTTTCCAGCAATTATCTCGATGGACTTTATAACTTAGCATTTTGACATTTAAAGCTAGTGCTTTGTCAAGTATGAGCGGGTAGCTTGCGCGTGTTTTTTCGCTAATCAAGGCGCAAAATTGGGAACATAACTGGTTATGAAGCCCGGTTTTGGAACGAAAAAGAGGGAAAAAAGAAGCAGTCATAAATGCAAAGAAATTTCTGTTACAGTGCACTAGTCTTTAGCACTAAAATTCGATATAATAATTCATGCAAGTAAAAATTATCAATCAATCCAACAACCCTTTACCAGCCTACAAAACTCCCGAAAGCGCAGGCATGGATTTATATGCCAATTTAGATACTCCAATAACGCTTAATCCTTTAGAGCGGCAACTGATTCCTACAGGTATTTTCATAGAATTGCCTATTGGCTACGAAGCACAAGTACGCCCACGTAGCGGACTCGCCTTCAAGCAAGGCTTAACGGTACTGAATACGCCTGGCACAATTGATAGCGACTATCGGGGTGAGATAAAAGTAATTTTAGTTAATCTTTCTAATAAGCAGCAAACGATCAAAGAAGGAGAGCGTGTCGCACAACTCGTAGTGGCTAAGCACGAACGTGTCGCTTGGCAGTCTGTAGAAATTCTTTCGGATAGCGAACGTGGCGCGGGAGGTTTTGGAAGTACAGGTACGAAGGGGTAATAGATAATTGAAGCTGTTTTTGACCTATATCAAAAAAATGGTTTCCTACTTATGAATGACGAAAGTATAAAAAAGCCTTTTGAAGTTTTTAAACTTCAAAAGGCTTCGTGAAAATTACGATTTTGCTCTAGTTCGAGTCAATAACTTCCCCTATTCCAGTATCTGTTATTTCGATCTCTGGATAGCCTTTGAAATAGATATTCCCTAAGCCTTCCAGTGTTCCAGTAAGTTTTTCATTGCAATGAATTTCAGTGTTTCCTATTCCATCTTTTTCAATGGTGCAAGTATTTGTAATCAACTCAAAACCTTGAAAAGCTGGTTCTGTCGAGGCTTTTTAACGAAGAATAAGCTGAAAAAGACAAGCTAGATGCGTAGGTTATTATTTGTGAAGTCCCTTAGTAATAATTTCTAATGCTTTTTGTAAGGCATCTTCTGGCGCGCATTTATAATCAGGTGTGATACCTTCGCTCCAGTTACTTTTCGTGACGGGATTGATGGATTTTCCCTTAGGAATGAAAGCACCACAAGTTTTATTTAACTTAAAAAATTGACCTGGATTTGCGCCGCCACCTGTTGTTTCACCTACAACGATGGCTTTTTCTCTAGCTACTAGGTTGTATATAAATTCTTCGGAAGCTGAAAAGGTCTTCTTATTGCAGAGGATATACAAAGGGACATCATTTAGCCGTTTTTCAGCGATTTCCTCTGTCCAAAATTCCTCGTATCGGTTGCCTTCTCTCCAGTAGAGCGTATTTAGGAAGGTTGGTTTATCAAAGAAATAACTGCTGAAATGCTGCACCAATTTTGGATGACCACCCCTGCTATTTCTCAAGTCGATAATCAAGCTTTTGCAGGGTAGAACCTGTTCAACAAGAGCGTCTATGACATCCTTATTATTGATAAATACAGGTAAATAGATATAGCCTATGCTGTCCTGTAAAATTTCTGCTTTTGCTTTTATGTTCTTCGCTGCCGACCTAGATTTTTTAACGCGTTGAAGCGAAGCAAGCAGCAAGTGTTTATCTTTAGTGAGTTCTTGCGCCTCCGTTTCTATTGCTACTAGGAAATCTTCTAGATTTGTCTGCCTATCAAAGTGATTTGTGCGCCCTAAGGAGTCTAATCTATAGGCTAGTTGTATAGCTGCCTCTTCCTCCACATAATGCTTCTGCATGAGCGTATTGAAATCGGAAATGATGTCTTTTTTCGATTGTGTAGAGAATAGTTTGGCTGTGCTAGAACATCCAAGCAAAAGCCCTAGCAGGAGGGCAAAAGGGATTAGTCTAAAATACGTTTCATATACTTTCATTTGTTTGTATTTTGGTCCTCCGGCAAATCCCGTGACGAAGCCGAAGAAAAAGAAATCACAACACTACCTTTTGGGCGTTTTTGTGCTTTCTTTTTCTTCGTTCACGGAATTTGTCGGTGAACTTATATTTTTTCCTATTTTTTGTAATACTTGACTTACTAGATGTATTTCTTCTTTGGAAAGTCCATCAAGGGCTTGCGCCCGATTTTTCAGTACTTGTGGCTTCAATTCCTCATAGACGGTCTTTCCTTTTTCTGTTACTTCTATAATAAATCGTCTTCTATTCTCCGCGTTGATTTGCCTAACGATAAAGCCGTTTTTTTCCAAGGCGGCTAACATTCTAGAAATGGAAGCCATATCCTTAAAAATCAATTCGGACAATTCTTTCTGTGTCGCATCTGGATAATTAATAAGCTGATTTAGCAATAGCCCCTGATCAATTGTAATTGTAGGATGCAGCTCTTGTAACTTGGCTTGAGCAAATCGTCTGTATTTTTTTATCGTCGCCTCTATCAAATAAAATATAGTATCCTTAGGTGCCTTCATCGTAGTAAATTAAAAAATACATGATATATCATTAAATGATGTATCAAATGTATGTGTAAAAAATGAGACTTGCTAGATTTTTAGATTTTTTTAACTTTTATGGAAGATGGGCAGGCAAGGGAACACGAATATTAGACTCATCCCTAAAGATGTAGTAGGTAGTATCAAGTGTATCAACTCTTAAATGACTGTCGGAGGGATGATATACTTTTTTCTAAGAAGCTATTTGAATTTAATTAATTTTCTATATGAGAGAATATTTTTTGTCTGCTTTGGCTTTTAAAACCGCATATAGTCTTCGCTAAATAAGGTTTTTAAAAGTGAATGCAGGCGGAAAAACACGCGCAAGCTACCCCTCATTTCACACTTGACAAAGCACTAGTTTATTCTTATTTTTTGCCTTAAATAACAATCACTATGAAAAAGCATCAACTAACGTATTTACTCTTACTCGTTTCAACAATGTTGTATTCTCAATCAAGACTTGATACGGTTACTTTTTATTCGCCATCGCTAGACGAAGAGAAATCTTATTTAGTCTATTTGCCGGAAGGCTACGACACGAATGAGTCAGAGTATTATCCTTCTGTTTATTTTTTATTGACCAGAGAAATTCAATGGTTTAATCCTCTATTGAGAAGT
>CALGLY010000294.1 GCA_937959095.1 uncultured Saprospiraceae bacterium | reverse complement strand
TTTGTTTAGTCCTGTCTTTGCGAGGGAATCGGCACGAAAACTAAGAAATTCAAGCATTTGTGCTAAAAAATCCGTACTTTTGGAGTCCTTGTCGAATTAAGACTACTCATAAATTTCTTTATCCAGCTATTTATTATTGGTTTTCGTCCTTCAAGTTAAGGAATAAGTGTATGTTATACACCCTATTCCTCAAGCCTTTTTATATCATTTGTTCTCTATTGAATTGCTGTTCATTTCTGAAAAAAGAGGACTAAAAAACAAGTATGGGAAAATCACAGGAATCGTTTTCAAAAAAGGAAAAAGAAAAAAAACGAAGGAAGAAGAAGCAGGAGAAGATGGAGCGTCGTGAACAACGCAAGCTCGAAAAACAAGAACGCGGAAAATTGACTTTTGAAGATCAAATATCGTATGTAGATGAAAATGGAAATTTATCTGCTACACCGCCAGACCCAAACAAAAAGAAAAAAATCAAAGTAGAAGATATTGTATTGGGTGTTCCACCTAAAGATGATTCAGAAGTAGAGCCTATTCGAAAAGGAATGGTTAAATTCTTCAACGATGAAAAAGGCTACGGTTTCATCGTAGATGCCATCACCAAAGATAGTATCTTTGTGCATGTGAATAATACTTCGGAGGCACTTCAAGAACGCGATAGAGTTGTTTTTGAAGTAGAAATGGGACCTAAAGGCCCAAGTGCGATAAATGTAGTTCGAGAGAAGTAATACTACTATTACGGAACAAGTGTTTCGAAAAAACGGAAGGTGTTTAGATACAGCCTTCCGTTTTTTATTTGGGCTAGGTTTTCCGAACATTATACGGTACTGTTTCATCCAAAACCAAAGCCTCTTGCAAGGTTTCATACATCACTTCCAAAGGAATATCAGCTAGCTCCCGAAAAGTAATACCACTCACTTGCTTACGCCCTTTTGCCTCCAGCAAACCTTGTTCATTAGCCAATTCATTCCCTCGAAGAAAGGCAAATTCTAGCGTCCCATCTTTTAGCGGATTGAGGTAGCAAATCCAACTCTTTTGATAATAGAAAGGAACTTTATAGCGAATTTTAGGAGTCAAGCCAAGTTCTTCCACTAGTATCTGGTGGAAGTATAAAAGCAATTCACGTTGCTTACCTTCCTTTTCGTAAATAAAATCTTCTACTGCGCTCATTGAAATGAATTTGAAGGTAAAATATGGATTATGCTTGAAGTTAGCTTCAACTTGACGAAAGAAGTTAATCTTTTAATAAAATGTCGCTTTTATAGTATCGAAAACTTATAGATTCTCTTTATAATGTTGCTTTTGAGTAATGAAGAATTAATTAAATGAACAGTTAAGTGTAGGATTTTTGTTTTGTAATGAGGCAAAAAACGCAGGCATAGCCTTAGCTACGATGAGTATTTTTAACGAAATTACAAGACAAAAAGACAAGCATAACTGTTTAGTTAATTAGTTTTTCATTACTGATGTGTAATGCGTCAATAAAGCAATAGATTTATTGAAATTTTTCTTCATTTAATAGGATATAAAAATGATCAGACGAATCTTAATGTTGGTTTGTATAATTCCATTACTTACTGCTTGCGACCAAGCAACTTTGCAAAAGGCTTTAGAAACAGCTACGGACTTGCTCGATACGCCTCTAACCCAGGAACAAATAGGGAATGGCTTGAAAGAAGCTCTAGAAGTAGGTGTGAGTAAAGGTTCGGATTTACTTTCTCAAAAAGATGGCTACTATAAAAGTGCCTATAAGATTTTATTGCCACCAGAGGCGCAGAAGATTACAGCTAAATTACAAAATATACCTGGCTTCTCAAAAGTGGAAGATGTTATTTTAGAGAAAATAAATCGCGGAGCAGAGGATGCTGCAAAGCAAGCAAAACCAATTTTTGTAGACGCGATTAAAGCAATGAGTTTCAGAGACGCTACCCAAATCTTGATGGGAGATAAAAATGCAGCTACTTCTTATTTGCATACGAATACGAATACTAAATTACAAGCCGCATTCAATCCTGTTATCGTAGAATCCTTAGATAAGTTTGAGGCGCGTAAATACTGGAGTGATGCAGTAAACGCCTATAATAAAATTCCATTTGTGCAAAAGGCAAATCCAAACTTAGAGGAATACGTGACGAATCAAGCACTCACAGGTTTATTCTCTATGGTGGAAAAGAAAGAATTGGATATTCGCGAAAATGTAACTGCACGTACCAGCGATTTGCTTAAAAAAGTATTTGCGAAGCAAGATGGACAGTAATTAAAAGTCATTTTGTCACATTTTATTTTTTTTTGTGAAAAACATTTCTTCAACAACTATACAAGCATTGCACACAACAATTTAATTATCAGAAACTTATATATAATAAAATCAACGCTTAACATAATCGACTTATGTTAAAATTCTTTGTGATCTTTGTTTATCTATATCACATTTAGTAGGTTTGTGTTATTAAGTTATATAATGCGTGTGTTAATCACAAGAGAAATGCGTTTTTAGCCATACCAAGGGGGAAGGTATGGCTTTTTTTATTCCCACTATTTTCCCGCATTTCCTACCTTTGCCCTAATACTCCCAATAATAAATTGCCTAAATCAACTTATCCACATGCACTATATCGTAGAGACACAAGCCTGGATTAAATCATTTGTAATCGGACTCAACTTATGCCCTTTTGCAAAGCATCCTTTTCAGCAAGATAGCATTCGCTATGTGCTATGTGAAGTGCAAACGCAAGAAGCACTACTCCAAAAACTCTACGAAGAATTACTCCTCCTTCAAAAAACACCACACTCCGAAACGGAAACGACTGTTCTTATCCATCCAAATGTCTTACAAGATTTTAACGATTATAATGAATTCTTAGCCATCGCGGAGGCACTACTCGAAGATTTGGAACTAGAAGGCATTATCCAGATTGCCTCTTTTCATCCAGATTATCAATTTGCAGATGCTGCTACCGATGCCGTTGAAAATTATACGAATCGCGCACCCTACCCTATGCTACACCTCCTGCGCGAAGCAAGTGTAACACAAGCTATCGAACATTATCCTGATGTAGATTCCATTCCTGAACAAAACATTGCTAACTTGCGCCGCTTAGGTATTTCTACAATAAAGTCACGCTTGAATGAACTTAAAAGAACGCATTGATACGCTCGTCCTGCTGGGCGAACACCTTGCTAGTGAGGATGAATATTTGAAGGCCGTCATGCACCGCGCCTATTACAATAATAAGTGGTTTACGGTAGAAAATCAGATGCTTGCTGCCAAATCTATTGCTGCCCATTTCCTACAACGTGAGCAGCTAGAAGCTTGGGCGACCCACTACGCCCTATCCGATCCTGCTGCGCGCCAACGCGTAGGTATGGTGAGTGCAGGAAATATTCCACTCGTCGGTTTCCATGATATGTTAAGCATTTTCATGGTTGGGCATACTACGGTCTTCAAGCCATCGGATAAGGATCGATTCCTCTTGCCCTATATTTTCACGAAGGCGATAGAACGCATTAATCCTGCTGCAAAAGATTACTTTGTTCAAGCGGAACGCCTTAAAGATTTTGATGCAATCATAGCAACAGGAAGCAATAATACAGCGCGTTATTTTGAGTCCTATTTTGGAAAATATCCGCATATTATCCGTAAAAATAGAAATGCCATAGCTGTGCTAGATGGGCAAGAAAGCAAAGAAGAATTATCTGCATTGGGGAAAGATGTTTTTCAATATTTCGGAATGGGCTGCAGGAATGTATCGAAGCTTTACCTTCCAAAAGGCTACGATTTTGTACCACTACTAGAAGCCCTACACGAATACAAAGAGATTGTCCTAAATTCAAAATACAAAAACAACTTCGATTACCATTATGCCATCTATATGCTC
>CALGLY010000293.1 GCA_937959095.1 uncultured Saprospiraceae bacterium | reverse complement strand
TGCTTTATGTCGATGCTCAATAGAGTTTTCTTCAACTTGAAAAGCAACTTCAGGCTGCCAAATCGTTAAATCTGCATGGTAGCCTTCCTTTATTGTACCAATTTTATGATGCAGTCCTAAAAACTCAGCAGGCTTTGAAGTGAGCAAAGGTATAAATTCTGTCAAACTCATTTCCTCTTTCAAGGCTGTCCAACTAGCAGATAATAAAAATTGTAAGCCAGCAATGCCACCCCACGCCTTGCTAAAGTCACCGCTTTCTATTTCTTTGATTTCTGGTGGAGCCGGAGAGTGATCGCTACTGATAAAATCAATAAGCCCTGTTTTCAATGCTCGACCTAAGTTCCGTCCATTGCTTTTTGCTCTGATGGGCGGCGCGCACTTATATAAGGTATTTCCATCAGGAATATCTTCAGCATTAAAAAAGAAATAATGCGGACAAGTCTCTACGGTGAAAGGAATGGCTATTTGTTTCTTTTGGGCTATCCAATCCAACATTTCATCGGATGCTAAATGGACGATATGTGCCTTACAATTATTCTTTTCCGCTAAAGCAATAAAGGCTTTTATTGCTTCATTTTCCCATGCTTTGGGTCTGGATTTTAAGTAGGCTGTATAGCTTTTTGGATTTGCCGATAAATCATTGGGAGCAGGCAAAGTATCCAATTCGCAATGTGCTAATACAGGTACGCCTAAGGGCGCAATTCCTGCCATTAAAGTATCTAAATCTTCTAATGAAATATTTGGAAATTCATCTATGCCCGAATGTGATAAAAATACTTTTACTCCCAAACAGCCTTCCGCAATAAGTGCTTTCACCTCGCTTACAGAAGCAGCTGTTGCACCTGCCCAAAAACCACAATTTGCATATAGCTTCCCTTCACAAGCGAGTATTTTATCTCTATAAGCAGCCACATTTGTTACTACAGGACTGGAATTCAAAGGCATATCTACCAAAGTCGTGATACCACCTCTTACCGCTGCTTTAGTTGCTGTTTCAAAGCCTTCCCAAGTCGTACGCCCTGGTTCATTGATATGCACATGGGCATCTATTGCGCCTGGCATGATAACGCTAGTGGAAAAATCTTGTGCCGTCTCTAGTCGTTGCCCAATATGAATGCTTGCTATCTTATCGCCCTCAATAGAGAGTGTTGCAGTTTGCAATTCTCCTTCTATAAATACGCGGTCGCTGTATATCTTGTACTTGTTAGTCATTAACTCCTATTTAAGTTAGGACATAAAAATTGTATTAGATTGGAAAGTGATTTTTCCTCTGGCAAGGTAAGTAATCGAGTTTAAATAAATGGTATAATTTTCTGTCTGTGAATTGGTATAAGATAGGTGAGGTTATGTTTTGGGGAAGTTTTTGTTTTTTATTGATACATGGATTTGATAGTCCTTAATTTATCGGGATAATCGGGATGTGTTAGAATGTGACCAAATCGAATAATTTGGTCACATTCTCAATCACTGCTTAAGTACTAACTCATAAATACATATCTATTATTGGGGGCTTTGACAATTTTTGCATTTTCTACGAACAAAATCAAATCAAAACGCTCATTATCAATCGCTTTTTTGATGTAATTTATGTCCGCGGCAAAAATTGTCAAAGAGCCTATTATTGTAACATAAAGCGAACTACCAAACCACCTCTAGCACTTGTGATAGGATACGAGCTAGATACCTTCGGTTCTGTTTTCGTATAATCTACAAAGAGACGTAAGGCAAGCTGCTCATGTATTTGATATTCCAATGCTGGCGAAATGCTCAAGGAGCGTGTACCACGAGTAGGATCTCGGTTGTCTTCTTCTAGTTGATGTACGATAGTCACGTCATCGCGAAGGGAGAAATCGAAGGTGATATTGAAATCTCCTGGATTTGCACCGCCGCCGCCGCCACGATTGTTGCCAAATGGCGTAGTCTGATTCGGATCTGGCACATCGCCTTTATTCTTATTCTGATTCGATGCTTGATTAACTAAATTCTGTAAGAAGCCAATTTGCACATCTTCCAATAACCACCCGAAACCAATCGTAATATCTTTCGACTGTTGCTCCGATATAAATCCACCATCGAAGTCGGTAGATAGTGTTCTGTTTTTATTAATATCAATATTAAACGAAAGATCATTCTTCGTTTGAATATTGACCGCAATAAGTGGCGAGAAGCCTTCCCGAATAGAGATTTCTGATAAATCTAGTCGCGAGAAATAATCCTGCTGCTCCGTAAATCCATTCGGATTATTCAAGCTTCCCCAAGTGGTCTCAAAACTATTCACGCCTAATTTTGAACTATAGGCATGCGAAATACCTACTTGTTGGAAGATGTCTTCAAAAATCGGCAATTTCGCTAAGCCATTATAGCTCACGCGCCAATTCGGAAGCGGTAACTTCTTGAAGAGGACATCCCGCGCATAATTTTGACTGACATCTACGGTGTTTATATCCGCACCTGAATAGGCGGCTAAGAAAGCAGGAATAAGTACATCTTGTTGTCTTCTACCATAACCGAAAGTATAGCCATTGTTCGCTTGCGGTGTGTCACTGTGTAACCCTTCACCGATTTGCTGCGAGACACTAGCACGACTCGCTTCAAATAACTCAAATCGGTCAATAATTTCACTTAAATCATCTTGAAAAAGTGTTTTCAAGGAATAATAAGTCATATCTAATGAACCGACATTGTAAGGAACTCCATGCACCCAAAGCGATTCATTATCCTCGACTTCATCCTTGAAGTTACGGGTATGATTTTCTGTAAAATTACGATTTGCATCCAAATCTATACGAAAATCTGGAAGTGGCTCTAGCGTCACTTTCGCATCTATGGATTGCGTATAATTTTGAATAACTTCATTGCTTTGATAAATATCTTCTGTTATCCATGAATTGCCTGCTTGTGCATTAGAAATACTATGTAGCCAATCTTCACTCTTCCCTTCTTGCTCTGGTGTGAGCGTACGAATGGTAGGCTGCCACCCCGCTACAAAATCCCAACCTGGTGCATCAAAACCATCACTCAAACCAAAGAAGCGTGGTTGCTGCGTAAAGCCTGGTACAATGGTGGCATAGTTTTCAGAATAATTGAAGCGCGCTTTGCGAAGGAACATAAGTGGGCGAATGAGCGCACGTTCTCCAGCACTTGGATCACGTTTCTTTTTCTCTTTCGTTTTCTTATCATCTTCCTTCAATTTGCTATTCGGACGCGTGGTTCTAGGTTTAGCATCTCTGCCTCCTCTATTTCGTTTCGGGCGATTAATTTTCTTCAAGTAATCAGACTTATTATACAATTGCTCGAAATTGAAATCCGCGGTTAATTGTCGCTTTTGTCCATTTTCGATTACGTTTCCGAAGGTCTCTAACTCTCCTTGACTATTCAAAGGTGCAGATGTCCATGCAAAATTCGCACTGTATTGCGCCCGAATCGTTGTCCAATCTAAGAATGGAAACGACTTAGTAGGTACTGTGAAATTGATCCCTATATCATGGTCATAGTTCTTGGTACGTCCAAGATTTTCTAGTCCATCTATGACTTTATTTCTACGAAGTGTCCTCAATTCATCTTCTGTATATTCTGGTCCATCAAAATAGGCATCACTCGACTCATCGAATTCATCAATAACGCCATAGTTACGAGCATCAAAATTCATTTTCAGTGACTTCGCTAAATCCCATGACAGACCATAGGTTCTATCCCAAGTGAACTGTTTATTGATATACGTTTGATAACGTGGCTTGAACTCTTCGGTAAATCGATAAGTAATACTTTCATGCCTTCTATCGAGTCGCGTACTGAAATTAACCGAATTTGGAACAGGATTGAAATTGAAATCACGTAGAAATTTCAACCATTCATTCTTCGGCAATTTCTCAAATGGCTTGATATAATTAGGCCGTAAGCTATAACTGTAATCCAAGATTCCTTCTTCGGTATCTATATTATTCGATTTTATAAAAGGATCTTTTCTATCCTCTTCCGTATTGGTATAGGATGCGCTGAAGTTGGAAATATCCCAGGGTTTCGGCTTGCGGACTTCCCCATTCTTCTTGGGTTTCTTCGAGCGTTCTTTTCGTACATTCGTGAAACTGTAACTCTTAATAACGTTCACATCTTGTGCCTGTTCCTTATCTGTTTGACTTTCTTGTAGTTCTATATCCAAATCATAAGGATCGTATTTAGGCGTAGTTGTGGTATTAGAATAGGCGGCATAAAATGGTAATTTTACACCCGATTGCTCTGGCAAAAATTTACCTAATTCAAAGTTCACAGCCATATCGTAGGTCAGGTTCTCTTCCAAAGAACGTTCTTGTACCCGTTGATCAATAGCTCCGAAACCAATACTACTATAGCTTGCAGATGCACTCAATGCACCAAAGTCGGCAAGTTGCATATCCATGCGAGCAATACCCGCATAACCGCCTGTTTGCTTCTGCTCTAAGCCCGATAAACGAAGCTCATTAATCCATACTTCTCCACATTGTGCATCTGTACTATTATTACGGATACCTACCATTACGGACTTGACGTAACCCAAATTCGGGCGACCCGAAACCGAGATTCTATGTCCCACAGGGAGTTGAAGATCCGCTGCTAATCTTCCATTACTTTCTGGGAAGCTGAACTTGGTTTCATTCTCTGGCACTGTTCCATTTTGCAAGGCTACGATTATTGCTTTTTTAGCTTCCACGAACATATCTAAGGAAACATCAAAGTTATTCGCAATTGGCCAAACTTCATTCACATAACTCGTTGGTGGTTGCAAACCTTCGCCAGGACATTGCACCGCAGGATCGGAGAACGTAAGCGGAATTTCATATTCGTAATAGTTCCGTTTGAAATCACTCCCCAATCGAATAAAGACGGATAAATCGCCATCCTCAGGTACATTATTGCATATCGAATCGGGTAGGCTTTCGGCATGTACGAACATTTTCATGTTTTCGTAATTCCGCATATCCAAATCCAGATTCTTAAAGATACTTCTCGAATCTTCTTCTTGTAGATTGCGTACCGTGAGGGCTAAAGATTGCTCATTTTGAAGCGTTGCAAACGCATCGAAACCACGCTCTCGCTGAATCCCTTCTGGAAGTACATACTTGAATGGCTGACGGCTACTATTACGTTCAATATTCACCGCATTCATATCAAAGAAGGTAACCTCATCATGCCCCAATTCCTCCAAGTCTCTGCGATAGCGTCGCCATTGGTTACTCACCAAATTCAATTCTGCCATACGCAAAGTCACAGGCTGCTCAAAGCCCGCCATATACATCCGTAAGAAACGAACAGAACGGAAATCTTGGATACCACCTACTTCTTTTCTATTCTCCACATCATCTAGTGGAATTCGGAAACGATACCAAATACGGTCTCCGTTTTCTGAATCACGCACAATACGCTCATCCGTGATGAAGCCCTTGCCTTCATCCGACATACCAATAGCTTGCCCATCTACTTGCTTGCGACGAATAGGAATTCGGTATTGGTAATAAGCTTCGGTTTCGCTCAAGGTATTATCATTATTCAAATCCTCCGTATCAGGCGTTAGCGTAGCCGAGAAAGAACGATTAGAATTCCCTTCTGCAATCGGTGAGTTACCTTGAGAGTTATTGAAATATTGGTAGCGATCTTGCAAACTAGCTGAACCACTAAAATTTTGATCTAAATAATGAATAAAGTCATCGTTACAAGGGTCATTTTGATCTACTGCATTCCCTACTTGACTCAACCAATCTCGAAAGAAGAATTGCTCTTCTTCATTATTCAATCCATCCAGACCTACATCCTGCAAAGGACGGGTAGAAGGATCATTATCAAAAGCAGGTACAATCTTTCTTGCCCGTGGCACATTCCCCCAATCTGTCTGATCGACTTGTCTAGAAGGATTTGTTGGACTAGGCAAACCATTCTCGAAGTATAAACGCGAATCACGCATAATATCCTCCGAAATATTTCCTAAGTCAATATATAAGTCTCCTTCCATTTGATCACTAGAGCCTTCCAAGAATGGACTCAATACCCACATCTCGATATATTCTACATTCGATAGCTCAAAATCGGCACGCGAATTGGATAAATCACGCATAATACCACCCCATCGAGTAGAAGGTTCTTCTAGCGTTCCTGAACTTCCTAAACCTTCAGATAGTTTCGTCCCTGCATCGGTGATTCCGCCAGGTACATCAAAATTGTACGGCCCACGTTGGTCAGGGTAATACGCTAAATCGAAAGTCAAGAATGTACTTAATTGATTGGCTGCAATCTGCTGATTTGGGAATACTTCTCTTCTATCTATACGGCGGGTATAGGCACTCGCTTCTGAATTCTCTCCACGTACTTGCGGATCGATGCGATACCAATTCAAACGCGCTCTATTCACCCCCGTTAGGCGGTCATTTTCTAAACTAATAGCGTCTGCCTCCTTAAACATTTTATGCTGCGTACCGTCGCGCTTTGTTACGAATACATCTGCACCTTGTGGGGTACTTGCTATTTGCCACTGGTTTGGTTGAATCATTAAACTCAATGGATTCGCACTTCCCTCAAAATCGTCGATGTATACCGTACCACTTCTGTCTATTTCTTCATCAGGTGTTCCTACATTTTTCACTTCATTCACCCCTCGTGCATGACCAGGTTTCAGTACGGCACCTTCTGCAAATACAGAAATACTAGAGGGTGCTTTGGTATCTATAAATGGAATATTATCTACAAAGCGCGTCAGCC
>CALGLY010000292.1 GCA_937959095.1 uncultured Saprospiraceae bacterium | reverse complement strand
ACTCACCACCATGCGCCCATCATCGAGGAAGCTGATACCACCTACTTTTGGCGTGAAACTTTCGGGACGCGCCTGACATAAATTGAAACTCGGATGCACATCGGTCAAAGCAGATTTATCGCCAGGAATCGTATTGCCGCCGCCAAAACCTATCGCTGCTGCTTCGCCTGCTTCTGCGATATTATGCGCGAAAGCGGTAGCGGGCATCACCGTGAATTCGCCATCGTTGAACGAACGCCATTCTAGGCGCACCGATTTGCCGCCTTTATTCTGGAAGAAGCGCAACTCGAAAGGATGATAGCCTTTGCTCAATGCCATTTCGCCATCGCGGGCATCTGCGCCATGCAAACCATCGTGATTGATGATTTCTTGCCCATTCAACCAAAGAATAGAACCATCATCGCTACTCAATCGGAAGACATAATTATTGTCCTTTGGGATATTGATGTAGCCTTTGAAAATGACAGCAAAAAAATCATTCAAACCTGCTTCCTTCAAATCGGAATCTTGCGCATTAATATTAGGAAGGATACCCTTGAAGACAGGTTCTACCGTTTCATCAATATCGGCTACTTTCGTAAGTTCCTTTTCATACACATAGACCGTTGCTAATGTTCCGATGTTTACGGCATCGTCTTTTAGTTCGGTAGCAGCTAAAGCATCAATGTTTTGCGGTGTTTCCGCCGATTCTATTGCTACTATCTCCGCTTCTGTCTCCTTATCCAAATCCATAATATAATCTATCATTGCCTTGATATCGGTTTCAGGTACATTGGGGTGTGCGTTCATCACGGTTTTTCCCCATACACCAGCACCGCCTTTCACGACTTTAGAAACTAGCATTGCTTTATTTTCGTCGGTATTTCGGTACTTCGTTGCCACATCCATATAGGCTGGCCCGATGGTTTTTACATTCGTATTGTGGCAGGTTTTACAATCATTTCGTGCTATTAGGCGATAACCTAACGGCAGTTCTTCTTCCTCTTCTGCGCCTTCTATCTTATTGGGATTTTCGATAAGTGGATGCTTTACAAAATAAGTAGCAAAGCGTGTAGTTGCATTATTTTTTAAAATCAATTCGCCATCCAAATCGAGGGCTTTTAGCTTCTTTGCTTCGCGCTCTTTTTTAGCTGCAATTTTAAATTCGCCATCTGTTTCCACGCTACTTTCTAGTGCTACTGAACTTACATTGGTATTTAGTGCTACCACCGCGCCACTCGGTACACTCGAAAGCGTGAAACGGCGTTCTAGTCCCACTTGTCCATCTTCTTTTTCTGTGAATTCAGGCATTTCTTGCACGGCTATCTGCTGCCCATCAGGGAGCAATAAATTATAATTCAAGCGCACATGTCCTTTCTCAAAGCGGTGTCCTTTGAATTGTATGTTGGGACTAATGCTTTTGCCATCCATAGTAATCGACCAAGGATTTTCGGTATGCGCATTTTCAAAATAAGCATCTCCCAGCGAACTTGGCTGCGGGCCATGCACTGTGGTATAGACTGCTCCATCAAAGTTTACGCCGCCTTTCCATACTTTTTGCAATGCGCCATTGGTGGCACTATAGCTTGCCCACACATCATCGTGCAGCGCGACGGTAAGCATACGTGGCTGCCCATCCATTACTGAGCGAAAGACCCACGGATCATGCGGACGCTCAATATTCGACTCACTAAGTTGCTGCCCACTATTACAATTCCAAACAAGGACTAATCCAGATACGGCAATTAGCCAAATATAATTGTGCAATTTTCTCATAAACGCTGTTATTTATTTTGGATGGTAAATTTAGGTAGTGGCGAGGAGAAAATGAAATGGGGTTTGTTTTTGTGGAATCGTAGAATTGTGGAATTGCGAAATTGTGGAAAAACAATTCTACGATTTCGCAATTCAATAACTTTACAAACGCTACCGTTTATACGTCCCATCAGGTAAAACCGTTGGGAAGGCATAGCGCGGGTCAGTCAATAATTCATAGACCAATGTATCTTGTTCTTCTACTAAGGCTTTGGTATTCAATTTCCATTCGTGTCCTATTTCATCGAGGCGATTTGCTTGCGCGTCCAAAATAGAAGTCAATGCCCAATAAATGTATTCCGTTGCCATGCAAGAATAGTCACAAGTTCTATCATCATAGCTGTACCATGCTTCCGCAGGATACGGATTTGGGATGCTTGTAAATTGTCCGCCGCGTGCTACATCCATTGCATTGGCAAGTTCACTGCCAATATCTTCGCCGAAAACAGTAGGATAAGCTTGAGCGTAGCCCGCATTCGTAATGATATGCAAGACCTCCTCCAAAGAAGCATCAAAGCGGCCAGTTTTTCCATTGTTATGCCAATCAATTTGCGTCTCGTCTGCTCCTAAGTCTTGTCCAATTCCATCATCGGGCGGATCTATACCATTCAAATCCGATTCGCGTTTCCACATCACCATGAAGGCATTTTCGGCAAGCATAGCATCTAGTACCGTTTGGTTATCGGGTGTACCATCTTCATCATTGTCGAGGTATTGCGCCATGATGTTGGCAGCATGGAGCAATTTTGCATCTTCCACAGTTGGTACAGCATAAATAGAGATACCAAAAACCTCTACTTTCCGATTGAAGTCCTTGAGTTTATTATCATCATTGGCAACAATTGTGAAATTAGAATCATCACCTGCTGCTACAGGTGTGCTTTCTTTTTTGCAAGCAAAAACAAATAAAAGTAGCAACGAAAAAATGCCTATTTGATACAATTTGTGCATAAAATTTTAGTTTGAAATTAGAATTTCTTGTAAATGCAGTCCAAAAGTAACAATCAAATTTGTAGGTTGTGGGATTAGGACGTATTTTAGCACCCCTTTAGGAAATTACGCTTTTTGGACGGA
>CALGLY010000291.1 GCA_937959095.1 uncultured Saprospiraceae bacterium | reverse complement strand
ATATCAGTAAACCATGTGTCCATGGAAAGGTCAATCAGAGCATACTACACCCCCTTGTATTTTTGTACCGATGCAAGGCACCACCAAACCGCGGCCTACTACAGTACTACTGACTGTACCAAACAAAAGAGGCAGAAGACTTCGTCAGATTGGAACAGTCCAAAATAGGAGCAATAGGCAATGCGATTACTTCTGTCATCACGGTGTCTATCTGCTCACAGCCGCTGGCATCTAAGAAGCGATAAGTAATCGTGGTTGGACCTTCTACCACATCACTCGGTGTGAAGGTGCCATCTTGCGTGATTCCATTTCCAATAAAAATCCCTCCGGAAGGTTCTGCAAATATCTGTACACTCATGCTATCATAGCAATAAAACGGTTCGAGATTGATTAAGGCATCCGTATTGGTACATAAACTTGGATAGCAGACTTGTGTTGTTTGTTATACATTGGAGCATTCAAAAATAGCAAGCGACGCTATAGATATTTCGACCGAATCAAGCATACTTAAACCTCCAAAATTAATAGCATCCAAATCCGTAGTATCCAATACGACGGTTTCGCCATTTACGGCTAAGGTATAAATGAAAAAGTCATTATCTGGATTATCAAAAAGGAAGGTAACGGCATCTTCTGTGGAATCGCCGCAACTGATAACAGGCATTTCAGGCACATCTACAATTTCCACCGTAGCACTTTGTACCTGCTCACAACCAAACTGATCGGTAACAGAATAACTTAATAGATAAAAACCTGCATCTAATGTATTCGGTGCAAAGACCTCGATAGGCGTAACATCATTCAGCAAAAATTGCCCGCCTTCGGGAGTGGCTTGCAGCAATACATTTGCATCACTCGTGCAATAGACATCGCTTAGGTTTAGTATCGTCGGTGGTTCAATAGTACAGACGGTTGTTTGACAAATAGTAGATACTATTTCACTATCTCCGCATAGATTTCCGCCAGTAGCACGAATACTAAATTCAACGACATCACCCGAACTTAAGCCAGGAATCGTAAGGCTCGTATCATTAGTAACTTGCGCGAAAGACGGCGGTGCAGAATTGATACTAATCGTATACTCAAAAGCCGAAGCAGCTTCTTGTATCCAAGAAAAAGTAGCTGTATTGATAGTACTATTGCAACTCAAAACAGGTGTTTCCAAAGGAGCGGACACTTCTACGATCAGGGTGTCGCCATAGCTACAGCCTTCGTCATTCATAAAGGAATAGATAAGGACATTTGTTCCTAAATTAGCTTCGCTAGGGGTGAAAAGACCTGTATTATTAACACCTTCGCCCCTGAAAATACCACCAATAGGAGTCGCCGAAAGCTGGACAGCTTCATCGCCTGTACAATAGGAAGTCTCTAAGCCGCTTATCATCGGTTCTATCACAGGGCAAGGGTTAGCGAAACATTCTGCATCGGCTAGTTCGCTATTTCCGCAACGATTCGTACTTACCGCCTCTACGGAAATATTCACGATATCATCTGCTTCTAAATCATTGATAGTAAAGGTGTTTCCTGTAAAACTTTCCGTTAGAAACGGGGCATTATTAATACTATAATTTACTATAAACTCATTAGTCAAAGGCTGTATAAATTCAAACTCTACGCTATTGCTTGTGCTATTTCCGCACTGAATGATAGGTGGCGCAGGTCGAGAAAGTACCTCTACGCTTATGGTATCTAAAGATGGAGGGCAACCATCTGTTTCTATGTAGCTGTATATTATTTCTGATTGAATGGCGCTACTATCCGCAGGTACTACTACATTGGCAGGGTCAAATAGTCCTGTAGCATCCACCCCTTCACCTAGGAACATACCGCCACTTGGAGTTGCCATTAACTGAATAGCCGCGTCTTCATTGCAAAAGGAAGTTATGCTAGGTGGTGTTATGCTCACCGTCACATCTGTGCAGGCTTGTGCAATACAAGAAGCAACGGCTTCTTCGCTATCGCCACATTCCGAATTGAGGGCTACTACTCGAATCTCTACTATATCTCCTGATGATAAATTTTCTTGTCTAAATTCCTTTTCACTCACAATGCTAGGCAAGGTCAGTAACAGACCATTCACTGTAGAAATTACTCTAAATAACTCGGAAGTGCCATGTGTCCAAGTAAATTCGACTACGCCTTCATCGGCATTGCTACATATAATTTGTGGTGGTTCGGGTCTATCTATTACTTGGGTCGTGTACATATCGAGACGTAAACAGCCATTTTCATCGGTATATTGATAGAAGAGTTCATGCTCGCCTAAGCCTGCTGTAGTCGGTGTAAATGTTCCTTCTGTAGTTACACCTGGCCCAACAAAGACACCGCCTTCTGGATCAGCCGTTAGCGGACGCGGAAAAGTGTCTAAGCAATAAACCGATTGAATATTAGTGGTTGCTTCTAGGAAAATGCCCGAACAATCGTTGGGTGTACAGATTACGGTATCGGCTGCCGTGCTACATAAACCACCAATACCATAAATCACTAAAGCGACTTCGTCTGTAGAGTTCAAGCCATCTATCTCTATTAAATTAGCTGTTGTGGTATCTATTTCGGAGGGTATACCATTATTTATGTAGGTATAATATTCATAATAATCTACGCCAATATCACCAATGAAAAATTGCACGGAAGAGCCTGTTGTTTCGCCACAAGTAGCAATCGTTGGTCCACCAGAAAGCGCAATATTACTTTGGCGCAAACCTTGAAAAATCTTCACAACACCTGGTCCACCAGCTGTTGCAAAATTGGATGTACCATTGCAAGCACTTATTGAGTTTTGTACGCGTCCTACTTCACCACCACCTCTTGTAGCACTCAAATTAGTACCTAGGGTAGTATAAATACGACCACCACTACCGCCACCACCTGGCCCGAAGCAACGTGGGTCATCTGCACTATCGGTATTTCCTCCTGCGCCACCGCGCACATTGAGTTCTAGCCCGCCATTTGGCAAAGTATTTGCCAAATCAAGCAAAATAGTGCCTCCTGCACCGCCACCACCTGCGCCTTCTTGGGAAGCCATAGCTGCGTCTGCGCCTCTTGCCGTAATCGTGCCATCTCCGCCTATACGGTTTGCCGTAATCATAATGATGCCACCGCCATTACCGCCATTGGTTGCGTCACTAAGTCCATGACCGCCACCGCCGCCGCCGCCTAGAAAAATGCGTTCTGAGACATCGAGTAGATTGAAACCGCCAATTCCTGGAAATCCGCCCTTGCACGCGCCTAGTGACTCCAATTCCCCACCACTGCCGCCTAGTGTGTGATGTGCGCCACCGCCACCGCCTGCTTGATGGGTATTTGCACCACCGCCGCCATTGATTTGTGCGCCACGGCCTGCCTCTTTGCCTTCTACATAGCGGGCAATACCTTCGCCTTTTTCTGCACCACGCCAATTATCTAAACCAGAATAATAACTTGAAATAGGCCCTAAAAAAGCTACCGATGCACAGCTATCTATTTGGATATTATTTGCTTTTCCACCTCGAAAACCACTGCCACTTGCATCTATTGTGCCATCTACAATCAATTCGCCTGTTACTTCTAGGGCAATGATGCCGCCTGTTTCGCCGTCCCATGCTTTCGCTGTTACTGTTGCATTGACACCTACTGCAGCATTCTCGTAGACTGGTATAGAGACCAATTGCAAACCTCCCTCGGGATCATAATTATTCAATAGAGCAAAGCGTAGTGTAATCGTAGTGCTACTTTTAGCAATAATTTCATTGGTTTCATATAAGCCTGTACCATTGATGTCATCGGCTTCATCTAATGTACCAAAGACCGCTGTGTTGGTCTCATTCATGGTTGTGCCTTGCATCTGAATGATTAACACTTTATCACCAACATTAAAATTGGTAGGGTTCTCCACTTGTATCACTCCATCACATTGCTCTACTGCTGTGATGACAGTATACTCATTGATAATACCGTCAAGTATTCCCGTTTGAGCGGACATTGGGAAGAAAGAAAAAAGAAGAATTGTATATACTATAAATCGGTAGATATTATTCATACTATGGAATATAGATTTGGTAAAACAGCAATTCAATTGATTAGTAACGATTACAATTACACAGGTATTCTGTATTGTCTATAACAATAATTAATTAGAGATAAATAAAGGTAAGCGTGCTATGAGTAAAAAGGGGAGGGAAATCGGTTTTCTCGTATTTGTATTGTGATATGGGCAGCATGAGTTTGTGTTTTATATTTGTAGGAATAACGACACGTGCCTTTTACGAATCTACTACAAATAAGTTGCACAAAAATAGAGTAGCCCTAAATTGCAGACAAGCAAAAGATGCATTAGACTCTTGAAAGGCTGTTTTTGCGTTTTGTGCCGAAAAGATTGACTACCTAAAACTAAACCCAACGCACCTAAGAAAAAACCTAGTCCATAAAAAGTCATTTCGGGAATACGTCTTCGACCAAGCTTAGCTGCGCGCTTATCTATATACATAAGCGCGTAGCTAAACCCATTTATTATAACTAAATAAAATAACAGCATCTATTGCAAATCTATTATCTTTTCAAATAATACATCTTCGTCACCCATTTTATATTTGCGTTTGTGGTATGCGATTTCGCCATCTTTATCAATGATAAAAGTTTGTGGCATTCCATTTAGTCTGCCTGGCATCACCTCTATAAAATTCCGCTTATAGTCATAGTAGGTTTCCCACTTCCAGCCAGCACTTTCTATTTTTCTATAGACGCTTTCTTCCCGTCTTTCAAAGTCCATTGAAATTGCATAAAGATCAAAATCAGCTATTTCCTTCCACTCGGCATATTTCTTGTGCAAAGCTCTTAATTCATATTGGCAAGGCACACAAGTTGTTAGCCAAAACACCAATACCACAGGACGTTTCCCTTTAGAAAACACCTTTGAGGATGGGACAATTTCGCCCTCAGCGTTTTTTAATTCTATGCTGTATGGATAAACTGTATTATATATTTTGGGAGTAAGGTCATAGTTTACACCATCTAGTGTAATCGCCTTAGGTCGTGTACTATCTTGAGCAGCGGCAGTAAATCCGAGTGTCAGTGTCAATATAATAAGTAGTATGGATTTCATATTTTTTAATTGAATGTCAATTTTGCTAAGTCTTCTCGACAAAATTAGCGCAATTTCAGCAAGCTTAAATACATTTTCAAAACATTAGCTTACATTTAACGCTAAAAATAAGCACAATGACATCCTCCTTGCAATACGTCAATGTAGTTAAAAACAAATCAACGCTGCTTTTCTTGATTTTGGCAAGTATTTTCATCACCAATGCCATAATTTCCCAATTTATGGGAGTGAAAATATTTTCCTTAGAGCGCACCTTCGGAACTACACCTTCCAATTTTTCACTCTTCGGACAATCCAATTTAGCCTTCAATCTCTCGGCAGGTGTGCTGCTGTGGCCGCTTATTTTTGTACTTACTGATGTCATCAACGAATATTTCGGACAGCGCGGAGTACGTTTTTTGTCCTACCTAACAGTCGTATTGATTGCCTACTCTTTCTTAGCGTATTTCTTAGCGATTCGCCTCCCTCCGGCTGACTTCTGGCCAACTTCGCATCTCAATGACTTGAGTGCCACCGAACAAGAAGCTACTCGTGCGAAAGTAGGCGATTTCAACTATGCCTATCAAATTGTATTTGGGCAAGGGCTTTGGATTATCGTTGGTTCGCTCACGGCTTTCCTCATTGGGCAAGTAGTTGATGTGATGGTATTTCATCAGATAAAGCGATGGACAGGTGAAAAATATATCTGGTTGCGAGCAACAGGTTCTACCTTAGTTTCTCAGTTCATTGATAGTTTCGTGGTGCTTTTCATTGCATTCTATCTTGGTGCAGGTTGGAGTTTTGCTACGGTGGTGGCGCTTGGTTTGGTTGCCTATAGTTATAAATTTTTAGTAGCAGTATTGATGACTCCAATTATTTATCTGGCACATTACCTCATTGATAATTATCTTGGTGAAGAACTCGCTACGAAAATGAAAGCAGCGGCTTCGGAATAAATTGATATGCCCAAAAGAAATGCCTCACCGAGCAATTTGCTCAATGAGGCATTCTAGTTTGTGTGTGTTAGTAGACTAAAGCTTTACAAGCAGTTTCCCCCAACAGTATGTTTTAATTCTAAAGTAATTGGTTCGACTTACTCAAGCAGTTTGTTGTTGTCTTAATAATGTAGAGTTGATTATCTCCAACTGCTACTTTTCAATATCCCATCTGAAAAGAAAACAACACTCCCACCAACAATAAAAGCTCCGACAGTAATAGCTAGAACAAGCATAATCCCATGATTTAAGTTGTGAAATAATCCCGTTTAACCTTAAGAAGTAATTATATCTTGTTTGTCACAAAATAATATCTTAAAGTTAGACTTATTTTAAAGTACTATAATATGTTATGGGAACTAAAGTGTAATTT
>CALGLY010000290.1 GCA_937959095.1 uncultured Saprospiraceae bacterium | reverse complement strand
CTGGCAATTGGCCTGTGGCACGTGCCGTATCTTCATTCACGAGGTGCGGCGGCAGTATTTCTTTATAGCCGGCTGCTGCTGCTTCATCCAAAAAGAAATTGATAAGCGCACGTTGCAATTTCGCCCCTTTGCCCATATAAACTGGGAAGCCACCACCTGCCAACTTCACGCCAAGCTCCAAACTGAATAGTTCGTACTTTTTTGCCAATTCCCAATGCGGCTGTGCAGCACCGTCAAGTTCGGGCAGTGGATTTTCCCATGCCTGAAATACCTCATTGTCTTCCTCCTTACTGCCTACTGGCACACTTGGGTGTGGCATATTCGGTACGGTATAAAGCGCGGTTTCAAGCTCCTCTTTGGTCGCTTCTGCTTTAGCTTGTAGTGCTTTTATTTGCTCTTTCAATGCTCCAACCGATGCTTTCATTTGTTCCGCTTCTTCGCGCTTGCCTTGTTTCATCAAGCCACCGATAGACTTTGATATTTTATTACTCTCGCTAAGTGTCGTGTCGAGTTCTAGTTGTGTCGACTTTCTCAAATCGTCCAATTCGATGATACGATCAATAACTGTAAGCTGTTCTTCTTTCCAGTTGCGCTTACGAAGTCCATCAAGCAATGATTGCTTGTTTTCGCGGATAAAATTTACTTGAAGCATGGATGTAAAGTTTAATGATTTTTCGACAATTCCTATGAAGTTTCATAGAAATTGGCAAAGAATCAAAATTTAATATAGTTCATTCTATATCAAATATTGAAAACGGGCGCAAAGCTACGTGTTTTTTAGCCTATTGCCAATTGTAATAAATGAATTGATTCGGTGAAAGGAATGATTAAGCGGTTAATATTAGTATATTATAGCTTAATCATTCAAACTGGATTGGATGGATTGGAGCTTTACTTGGCGGTCTAGGGAGAGGGTAGCTTGTGCTTGATTGAGGTACAAAAAGAGGTGTTGTGCTTTCAGGAGGCGGTCTTTAGCGGCGGTAATATCATTTTCTTTATGAAGTTGCATGCCTTCAAAATAGAGCAATTCGGCTAGGGCTTCGAGGTAGGGAAAATCGAGGTCTTTTTCTTTTGTCAGGAATTGGATGATTTCATCGGGAGGTAAAGCTATAATCGTAGCTCTATCAATCGGCAATAAGTCATTATAGACTTCCTCAATGCCAGGCATGACATCTACCCAGTCTTTGCCGAGCATCTTCGCTAGTATCTGTGCCACTTGCTGCGCGAGCCGTAGAATATAGTCTTGTTGAATCATTGGATGAATAATTTTCTAAGGAAACAGTCTAAAGCAGAACTTAGTTCCTAAGCAATAATAAGTTCTCTTTTTCCAGCACTACGGTGAAAAGTGTGGATTAAAAAAAAGGCATTAAATTTGAGGGATGGAACTCACAAATTTTTACAGACAAATAATAGGGATAGAACAACCTTGGCAAATAAGCGAAGTGAAGATAGATACCTTGGACAAAAGTGTGCATTTAAACTTATCCCATGCTCCGTCAAGTCAGTTTCCTTGCAAACACTGTAAAAAGCTGTGTAATCTATATGACCATAGCAAAGAACGAACATGGCGACATTTAGATACTTGTGACCACTATACTTATTTACATGCCAGTCTTCCTCGTGTACAATGTGCAGAACATGGTGTATGTACAATAGAACCAAGCTGGTCAAGGGCTAATAGTCGTTTTACCTTACAGTTTGAAAGTTTCATTATTGATACATTACAATCCACTCCAGTTCGTTGTCGCAGCGCGATGCAACTCCGTCTTAGTGAAGAACAACTTAAACGGATACAGCGTCAAGCAGTAGAGCGAGGCTTGTCAAATAGAAAGTCACTCAAACAAGATGCTCTTTATACTGTTCGTCACGTCTGTATTGACGAAAAAAGCCTTTTCAGAGAACATCACTATGTTTCTATACTTAGGCTGTACAATCTGTCTATTATACTACGGGACGTTTTTCAGTTCGTTTTTCATACGCCTCATGATGGTGAGTCGATTATGACAGACGAATTTTCTCTGCCAAGTTAGGACTTGTTGTTGAGAAGTGTGTGTAAGTGCAAGTTGTACAAATTCAGTATCAATGGTTTTATTGAATAATGCAATTTTGAGTACGTCAGCACTAATGAGTTTCATGCCTCCTTTATTTTTATATCGTCCAAAAATACTCTCTATCACGTCGGAGCAACAGAGTAATCGTTGGTGCTTATGTATCATGTCTTGCTGCTGCTTGAAGTAGTCATCAATACGTTCAATGACTGTTTGTGTTTGAGGAAATAGTTGCTGTTTTTTAGCGAGATTTTGCATGAGTTGTTCCCATTTTGAGTAAGAATAGGGACTCAATCCTGCGGTTTTTAACACCTGTGCGGTCTGTACAACAACGGTTCTGATTTGAGCAAGCATATCCAAAAATGCTTGAGCAGACTTCAAAAAAGACAATTTTTGCTGTGCTTGCTGGTCTAACCTATTCCAGTAGGACTGCATACGGACTGCCCAATCCACCATAGTGAATAATCGCAAAAAGCGGTCTTTATCCCGTAGTGTAGGAGGCAGTAAGTAGCTATACTTAGTCAATCGTAGTTTTTGGCGTAGCTGTCCAATTTGACTTGCCAATTGTCCAAGTTGTTCCTCCTTACCAAGTACTTGTTTGACGATATTCATCAGCGCGTGGGTACAATCACTAACAAAATCAATATTCAACTTGCGCAAAGCGGCTAATAAAGCCGTGCCTCTGTCGCTAATCATGTAGCTTAGTTCAATACCTCCGTGATGCTTCAAGCGTTGTTTAATGAAAGCGGCTACTTCCTCCCCCTTCCAACTTTGCTGCACTTGCATCCCCAATACTTCTACATCCTCCTGCTGTAAGGCTGCATATTGACTATGGGTCGAGTATTGCTTAACGCCTAATAACAAAAGTAACTTTTCTTGACCCATTGATATGCTCTCATCAATGATACCCACATAAGTACCACTTTTGACGCTGCCTTTTTCATAGCCATACAAGCCACATCGCATTACCCAATTGCGTATCGTATTGTGAGAAGGAGCTTGGAAGGTCCAACCAAATAATCCACTCACAAAACCAACCGTCTTCGCTGCACAACGAAGGGAGCTATTTCCTACTACTACCATAAACACCGCCAAGGCAATCAATTGCCCTGGGTAATGATGATTGGCTATTGATTGGGGAGCAAGTCGTCGCTCTAATTCCGCCAACCGATTTTCTAGCTTAACAATCCGACTCGCTTGGCGTTCATTACAGGCTAAAAGATTTTTGTACCTTTTTGTCTTGCTTTGGCTTTTGGTTTTCCAGTAAAATAGTCTAGCTTTGAGTCGTGTCTGCATCTTGTTCTTAATTTTAGTTCGACAAAACCAAAATTAACATCTTGCCGACACTTTTTTGTATAAAAAAACGTCGCTCATCATTAAAGCCTGATAGTCGTGGCTACGCCCGACAATCAGGCTTTGTCAGCCAGAGGCTGATAAATTGAAAGAAGCGGTGCCAGGAGTAAGCTATGGAATTTGCTTTAAACAAGCAGAAGATAAAACGCCAAAGAGCGATACAAGGGAGCATAAAAGCTTCCTTTTTTTGTGGCTTTAGGTTTGCTTTTGGAGTAATTGGAGTCTTATTTTTAATCAAAAAAGGCAGTTTTTCTTGGGTTTAGGCATGGCTATGCCACAGCATCCTCGGGATGCCAAGTAAAAGCGGATTTAGGCGTTTATCGGAATCGGTTTGATGGGTGGTGCACGTTCGGGCGGTAGGATGCTGATGGTATCCATTTTTCCTTCTTTGCAGCAGGGACAGCGGTTTGTATCCTCCCCAAATAAACGCTTTACCGCTTTGGCTTTGCGTTCTTTTCTCGTCGATAGTGGTGCTACTTCGACGCGCCCCAAAGCTCTTTTGGCAGCTGGAATATCCCGT
>CALGLY010000289.1 GCA_937959095.1 uncultured Saprospiraceae bacterium | reverse complement strand
GCATCGCTTGCCGTATCATGAAAGCCCATCTCGAACAATGCGCCGGGCATAGTGGAAAGGTTTCTCAATTCTCCAAAATTAGCACACTTCTTACCTCTATCCGTCCAAGCAGGATCATATTCAGCGCGAACATCCGAGATGACTTCATTATGAATGAAATTTCGTAGCCAGCCACTTGCATTGCCACCAGGCGCACCACTACAACCTGTAGGAGCGGTAGGAGCAGGATCATTGATAAAACTCGCAGAATCCCAAATGAAGGAAGACGTTCCTGTGCCGCCACCTGCGTTGGTATGCCAAGAGACATACACGGAATTAATATCGCCTGTCGCTAAATTATTTTGTTCAGCTGCTGTCCCTTTAGCCAATTCCCATTCTGCATATTTCGGGCGAATACTTACATCACCATCACACGTAGGATAGCCCATGTAGCGCGCAAACAACTGTGCGCCTTCCTCGAAACGCGGCTCGCCACTAGTGCCTACACCTGATACATCACAGTCTTCGGTTGTTCCCATACCACCACCAAAACGGATAGCATCGGAAATGACGGCTTGTCCTACGTCTGAGGATTCATTTGTTAATATGACACGTCCATTCGTACCTGCATCGAAGTAGAATTGTCCGAGATACACCCAAGTTTGTCCGTGTATTTCTTGATTGATACTTACTACTGTTTCGCCACCTGCATGTTGCACTTTGTAGCGCGTGTCCACAGGTCGATTGCCGCTTTCACGGAAATAAGTCGAAACCCAATACCAGCCTTCTTTCGGGATATTCGGTTCATAAATAGCCGTTGCAGTCTCCGACGCTACAGTGTTTGCAAAGCGATACGTACCGCCATTATAGCCCGAAGAACCACTTGTACTCCAACTCCCTGTTTCAGAATAACCTGACGCAGCACTATCATTATCCACGATTACTTCATTGGTATTGAAATCGCGCTCGCGTACCATCCATACATTCGCGCCTGCATTCCAAAGGTATTTTAGCAAATAGTAGCCTACTGCTTCTATCGTACCAAAATCCTCTACCATATCATTATTGTTGCCACGTTGTGTTGCATAACGTCCAAGCACCGTATTATAAATCCAACCATGTCCTGGACTCAACCAAACTGTTTTGCCAGCCAATGCGCCTCCAGGCTGTGCTTGTCCTGCGTGTGGGTAGTTTTTCTGATAGGCATACTCACTCACATTTCCTTCTATTTCGGGGAAAGGGTCTTTATTCTCGGGCGTATAATACTCTGCAAGAGGCGTGTCCTCTTCAAAGATATAATCCGACACAGGACGGAAATCTGTCCTGCTGCTTTTTACAAAGATATTCCGTACTTGCGTCCCCAAGCTTTCCATCATATAGTGCATCACTACTACGTATTCTTCTTGGGCATGTTCATCTAATTCGCTTATAGACTCATCTGTAAGTTCTAAATAAACATCTACCCCATTGCCTACTTCTTTCAACTCAACCAAGCTGGTACCTGAAAAATAAGTATGTGGATGATTTTCATCCGTTTCTGTTAGGGCTTTTTGTTCTAGTAATGTTTGAAAACCAAGCTGTAAATCTACTTGGACTTGTTGTGCAAAGGCAAATGTACTCGCCAAAAGCAATGCTGCTAGGATAGCAATCTTTTTCATAAGGCAGTTCTATATATGTAGCTAGTGAAAAATGTGACAGGGTTTAAACGGCACTAAGATAGGGATTTATTGGGGTTTTAGGAAAAAATTAAAGTGGCCTTTGGTTAGTTAGACATAAGGCGTAAATAACTGCTATAATTAATCTTAATTCTTTGCTATTTTGGGTAGCAAAGCGATAAAGCTCGAAGCTTTCTACTACTAAGTAGAAGGCTTCGAACTCAGCAAAAACTAGAAAATTATTCCTATTCCAAAATAATCAACTGTGTGTCAAATTGTTGAACGCCAAAATACCCAAGTGCATTATCAAAGTTTCCTTTTGGATTGTAAGGCGTGGTAGAACCAGGACCTTCACCTTGTATATTGGCTAAATCCAAAAAGTAAGTATACATTTCTTCATTGATAGAAAGGAGTTGTATTTGTATACTATCGCCTGCTTCAAAAGTAGTAAAACTTGGACGAGATAGCCTTTCCCCTTCCATATTTAGGTCGTCGACAACAGTATAACTATTCGCCAAAAAATCGGTATTCCTAAATGTTTTGATACGGTAAAAACTCTCCTTCTCTGCTACGTCCAACCAATGCGTGAAAACTTGAAACTTTTGGGTATCGCTATTTCTTCCAAAGTTTCTCTCCATAGCTTCGAGTTCGTCAATACGAATAGCGTGCGGAACAATTGCACTAGCTAAGTGCAGCTGATTTTCTTCGTCTATAATTTGGATTTCTAAGCGTTCGCCTGCTTCAAAAATCAGCTCATCCATAAAATAACGCCCTGATGTGACTAGAGGAATCGCTATACGCTCGCCGCTTGCGCGCTTGAGTTCGATACTTGCTCCATCAATTGTTTTGGGCAGACTATTATCATAAAAATCATTGGATTGCGTGAGCTGCACACTTAGTATGCCAAGCGTTGCATCGGCTACCGCTTCTATGACAAGTTGTGGCGCATCATTTTCTAAATCGAGTGTAATGACTTCTTCACAGGCGGCTAATAGAAGGATTAATCCGAAAAAATATAGGATGTGTTTGAAATTCATGATTCTAATTTTGTTGATTGATTAGATAGCAGACACTTTCAAAGTCTAACGATTACCCATAAGTCTTGAACTAGCCCCAAAGCTTGATTCCGCCCCTTCAGGGCTAAAATTGATTCAAATTCTTGGCAAAAGACGCTGTCCTTTGCTGATGAGAATGCCCCGTTGGGGCTAATTTTACATCAAAAAAATGTGGGTAATCTTAGACTTTCAAAGTGCCTGCTATCTTGTGAAATAATCGCCCGAAAGGGAATAATAGATGCTAAAAATTAAAGTTCCAAGTCACAGAAGGTACTGCACCAAATAGTGCGAGTTTCGTAGCTTGCGTATTACCTGCTTCATTCAAATCAAATGTGACTTGGTAAGCATTCTTTCGATTGTAGACATTGTAAACAGAAAACGAAAGGTCAGAATAGAAGCGATCCGTATCTTTCAAAATGTACGTTGCGCCCAAATCAAAGCGGTGATAGTCCGGCATACGCTCCGCATTTCGATAGCCATAAAGATTCACTAATGCACCATCTACAAAATATTTGCCGACAGGATAAGTCACCGCATCTCCTGTGTAGTATACAAAACTCGCAGAAAGACTCAGGCGCGGATTCATTTGATACATTCCTACAATGCTAAGGTCATGAGTACGATCTTGGCGCGCCGAAAACCAATCCCCATTATTGATAGCATCAAATTGGCGTTCCGATTTTGCCAAAGTATAGCTTATCCAACCTGTGAAATCGCCTTTTTTCTT
>CALGLY010000288.1 GCA_937959095.1 uncultured Saprospiraceae bacterium | reverse complement strand
GGTGGAAGAGGAAGATAATGCTTTCTTCACTACGGATAATCGCATTATTTTCCGACAAGGCAAAAATCTATTTAGTTGGGCTATTGAAACAGGTGAGTTGCGCCAACTCACGAACTTCAAAAAAGGAGGGAAATCGGAAGGTGCTAAAGGTTCAAAACCGGAACAATGGCTGCGTAATGACCAATTAACCTATTTTGACATCCTAAAAAAACGACAAAATAAACGCGATGCTCGTAGTGATCGAGAATCCTTTGTAAAAGACCCGCACCCAAGTCCGATTTATATAGGTAGCAAATCAGTAAATAATATAAAATGTAGCCCTGATGGTCGCTACGTTACTTATCGCCTTACGCAGAAGAGTTTTCGTAAGCGCAGCACGGTTATGCACCACGTCACGGAGTCGGGCTATGCGGATGCAAAAGATGCTCGTGCAAAAGTAGGCGGCAAGCAAGATAGCTACCAAATGGGGATTTATGACACCAAACTTGATACCTCTTATATGGTAGATGTGAGTGATATAGAAGGAATTCGACAGAAGCCTGCTTTTTTGGAAGCATATAATGACCCAAAGAAAAAGTATGAAACGGAATACCGAAAGCCGCGCGAAGTCTTGATACATGGGCCAGTATTTTCAGAGGAAGGTTTGGCAGCAGTAGTCGTGCGTTCCATGGATAATAAAGACCGTTGGATTATGCTCCTCGATTTGCGTTCAGGCGACTTGAAGCTTTTGGATAGACAACATGATGAAGCATGGGTAGGTGGTCCAGGTATTTCAGGCTGGAATTTTTCGAGCGGAAATATCGGCTGGATAGATGCTAAAAGGCTCTACTATCAGTCGGAAGCAACGGGCTATTCGCACCTTTATAGTGTAAACGTAGATACGGGTAAAAAGAAGCAACTTACCAAGGGTAAATACGAGATACATGGTGCAGAGTTGTCCAAAGATGCTACGCGCTTTTATATCACAGCCAATAAAGAAAATCCGCACGAGCAGCACTTTTATTGGATGGATGCTACAGGCGGAAAAATGACGAAAGTAACCGATAAACCTGGCAAATACGAAGTAGAAGTTTCGCCTGATGAAAAGCATTTAGCCATCCGTTATTCTTACAGCAATAAGCCCTGGGAACTCTATGTGATGCCGAATAAAGTAGGCGCGTCGATGCTACAAATTACCAACTCGACGACCAAAGATTTTCAGCAATATGAGTGGCGCGATCCTGCGATAGTGCAATTCAAAGCGCGTGATGGGGCAGAAGTGCCAGCTCGAATCTATAAGCCTGAAAATCCGAATGGAGCGGCTGTTATTTTCGTGCATGGCGCGGGTTATCTACAAAACGTGCATCGCTGGTGGAGTAGTTATTATCGAGAATATATGTTCCATAATATTCTTGCAGACAATGGCTACACAGTACTTGATATCGACTATCGAGCAAGCGAAGGCTATGGTCGAGATTGGCGTACTGCTATCTATCAGCACATGGGAGGACAAGACCTAGAAGATCAAGTAGATGGCGCAAAATACCTCGTGGAGGAACATGGTATAGATGCGAGTCGTTTGGGGATTTATGGTGGTTCGTATGGAGGTTTCATCACTTTGATGGCCCAATTCACAAGCCCTGGTACGTTCAAAAGTGGTGCAGCTTTGCGTTCCGTGACGGATTGGGCGCATTACAATCATCCTTACACCTCCAATATTTTAAATACGCCTGTGGAAGATAGCCTTGCCTATTACCGCAGTTCGCCTTTGTATCATGCAGAAGGTTTGGAGGACAATCTTCTCATTTTGCATGGTATGGTGGATAGCAATGTACAGTTTCAGGATGTGGTGCGTCTAGCGCAACGCCTCATTGAATTAGGTAAAGAGGACTGGGAGTTTGCCGTCTTCCCGATAGAAGGACATGGTTTTCAAGAACCAAGCAGTTGGGCAGATGAATACAAGCGGATTTTCAAGCTTTTTCAGGAGACTTTGAGAGAATGATTTAATGCTAGAATGCTGCAATGCGTTAATGTTAATTCATCATTATCGCATTGCAGCATTATCGCATTATAAAGTTGGTAAGATAGCCAAAAGCGTTTCTGCCTTTAGGCGCGTGCTGTATTTTGGATTGACATATTGAAACTGAACGATGCCATCTTTCACAATAAATACGGCAGGAACGGGCAAGGAATGATGTGATTCGCCGCTCCATGCTTCCAAGTCCAATTTATATTCATTTTTGTATTTACTGAATAACTCATCTTCCACTTGCCAATCCAATCCGAATGCTTGAATGGCTTCTGCCTTTGCATCCGAGTAGACAGTGATTTCACTTTCAGCTCTTTTGTCGCTTTCTTCTAGCTTCGATGCTTGATCTACGGTGATACCGAACATTTGATAGCCCAAGGCTTCTACTTCGCTTTTTATGCTATTTAGTTCAGCAAGATGTTTCGTGCAATAGCCACACCACGCGCCTCTATAAAAGATGAGGACACTTGGCTTTTCAGCAGTCAAATCTGCTAAGGAGTGTGCTTCATTGGCTTTGTCTGTCAGCACGACCGATGGAATTTCTGCACCTACTTTCAAGGGGCAAATGTCGTTCATGCCATTTTGTGCTATTGCTATTTGACTACTCAATGCAAGTACTAGAAGAATTAACTGTCTCATAAAATGATTTGCTTATTTGTGTAGGAATGTTTTACTAAATCGAACGCAGAGGCGCAAAGAAAATTATAAAAACTCTGCGCCTCTCTGTCTCTGCGTTCAATTTTCTTATAGAAAGGCGAAGCTAGAACTTTTGTTTTGAAAAAAACGGGTAAAAAGTCTTTTTGAATTGGAGCAGACAAAAAAATGGACTAACAACCTCAGTCATTAGTCCATTTCGGAATTCATCTAGTGGTTTGAATCACTAGTATACTAAGTCCTTACGGATTGACCGTTTCTGCCTTAGTTTTCTTTGTTGTTTCAGCAACGGCTGGCGTTACTTCTACTTCTTCTTCAGGTTTTGGCTCTATTAGTTTTGGAAAAGGAACACCTTCAAACTGTCCCAAATAGCCATCACGTGCACATTGGAAACCTTCCAATTCCGAATCAGGCAATGGGTTGGCAGGTGGAAATTTCAATGCCATGTGATTCACTTGTTTGCCATTCTTCCAGAAGCGGAAGCAAACATGCGGGCCAGTTGCCAAGCCCGTTGAACCGACATAGCCAATCACTTGTCCTTGTTTCACTTGCGTGCCTTTCGCCATACCTTTCGCAAATTTTTGCATGTGCAAGTATTGCGTTTGGTAGGTATCATCATGCTTTACTTTTATGAAGCGACCATTTCCTCTTGTGTAGCCGATGCGTTCTACCACACCATTTCCTACAGACAAAATTGGCGTGCCATAAGGCGCAGCATAATCCGTGCCTAGGTGTGCTTTCACGCGTCGTAGCACAGGATGGAAGCGACGCAGATTGTATCGTGACGAAATCCGTGAATATTTCACAGGAGAGCGCAAGAAGCCTTTATTCATCGGGCGACCATTTTCGTCGTAGTAGCCCTCGTGTTTGCCATCTTCGCTTTTATAATAGAAAGCATAAAAATCTTCGCCATTATTCTGGAAGTAAGCAGCATGCAAGTCACCTACGCCTACTTGTTCGCCTTCGATATATTTTTCATCATATACCAGCTTGAATTTATCTTTCTTCTGAATATGATGAAAATCAATAGACCATTGTAAGGCATCTTCCAAGCGTGCTGCCAAGTTAAAACTCATGCCATTATCTACCATCGCATTCCACATCGAAGATTCTACTACACCCGCTGAAGTTTTCACTTCTATATTCACTTCACGTTCTACTTTGCGAGCGTTTAGACTATCTTTCAAATCAAAAACAATGTACTCATAGACATTTGGTTCGTAGACCATATAGTCTGCCCCTTTCGTCGAATCGCGGGTTACAATCGTGTAGGTTTTGCCAGCACGAAGATTGCGAATATCAAAGACAGGCTTTGAGTTCGTCGCTACTTTTTCAATAATAGGGTAGGAGACCTTATGCTGCTGCAATAGTTGCGAAAAGAACATTCCAGACTTAATTTCTCCTTCTATAAATTGTAAAGTATCGGCAACAAAGCCATATTTTAAGGTAGGCTCGATAATAGGAAAAGCTCCTAGTGTTTCTACTGGTTTGAGGCTGGCTTGGATATTTTTGTTGGTATTATTAAGGGAATAAACGGTAATCACACTACCAATTAAACAGACTCCTAGAGCAGATAAAAGTGTGGATTTGTGTTTATTTAAATTAGTGTAAAGTTTTCTCATGTAAGGCTTATAATACACAATTTGCTGTTTTAAATTAATAAATCATTGCTTCCAAAAAAATAAGAACACAATACTACGGCAAAGGAATAGATAAACTAATCCCCATTATTTGGTATTTTAGAAGGCTAAAGAGAAGTAGCAGATAATGGATGTACAATACCTTGTTAATCAGTAATCACATACACCAACCTACTTATTTTCAAAAACTGGGAAACAATAACATATAATCCTGTGTGAAATATAGAATACAGAATTAAAATTTAACGTACTCATCACAAATATAGTTCTAGGTCTTAGATAAACAAAAAAAACGCCATAAATCATCGATTTTTAACAAGTCTAAACGCCTCTTTAAGAGGAGTATAGGTCCACAAAGCAAATTGATTTAATCTGTTTTTTATATGTAATGAATAGATTATCAGTAGTATAAGCTAATCTTTAAACTGTTTTTGGGACTATCTTAGTATTTGAGATTTTATGAACTGAATAGCCTAGTTTTTTAATAAGGGAGTTTGTAGAGAATAACCTACCAGTTCGATAGGGAGAGTTTTTCGCGTAAAGAATTTAAAAAATCGTTGCATAGCCATAGTTACGGAACTATTTTTTATGTTTTTTAGGCGGACAATTATCCTGTCTAACTGGTAGATTATTTTTTACAAATTCCCTAAACCAGCCTAATTCTTCATTTTATTTTATCTTGAAGCCCAAATTCAACTTTTCTTCACTATTAAGCATTATGAGACGAATACTACTTTTACTATTTGCAATAGCCCTAATGATAAGCTGCGAAAACTTCAGTTCGGATGAAGTCATGGCAGATACGATCCTTATCAATGGGAATATCTATACCGTTGATGGGGCGAACCCCAAAGCCGAAGCCCTTGCCATAAAAGGCGATAGAATTTTAGGAATTGGCAAAAATGAAGTTATCAAAGCCTTAGCGGATGAAACGACGGAAGTCATAGATCTAGAAGGAAAATTTACTATGCCTGGCTTTATAGAAGGGCATGCACACTTTTCAGGATTAGGGGAAAGTCTAATGAATCTCAATTTTTTGAAATCAGGAAGTTGGGAAGAAATAGTAGGTATGGTAGCTGAACGCACAAAGACGACGAAGGAAGGCGAATGGATAACAGGACGCGGTTGGCACCAAGAAAAATGGACGAGCACACCCGACCGGCAGGTACTTGGTTATCCTTACCATGATGCCTTGAGCGAGATGTCGCCTAATCATCCAGTAGTGCTACGCCATGCGAGTGGACATTCTTTATTTGCTAATGAAAAAGCAATGGAAATAGCAGGCGTGACCGCCGAAACACCAAATCCTACAGGAGGAGAAATTGTGCGCGACAACAAGGGCGAGGCGATCGGAGTATTCGAGGAACGCGCTATGAAAATCATTATGAATAGCTATAATGATTATTTAGCAACCTTAAATGAAGAAGAAAAATTAGCCCGTTGGTACGAATGGATAAAATTAGCAGAACAGGATTGCTTGAGCAAAGGCGTGACTTCTTTCCAAGATGCAGGATCGAGTTTGGAAGAAGTAAAACGCTACACGAAACTGGCAGAAGCTAATGAATTGGACGTGCGCCTTTGGGCAATGATTCGGCAACCCTACAGCGAAATAAAAGATGAAATGAGCGGCTTCCCAATAATTGGAGTGGGGAAAAACTTCTTTACCGTTCGAGCATTGAAGGCGGCTGTTGATGGCGCATTGGGCGCATTCGGAGCTTGGCTGTTGCGCTCCTATGAAGATAAAAATGACTTTGAGGGGCAAAATATCACCCCTATTACCGAGTTAAAGGATATGGCCAATTTAGCCGTTGATAATGATATGCAATTCTGCGTGCATGCCATCGGAGATAGAGGCAATAGAATGGTGCTTAATCTCTACGAAACAGTCTTTGAGGAACATCCTGAAAAAGAAGATTTGCGCTGGCGCATCGAGCATGCACAGCACCTAGATACCATAGATATTCCGCGTTTCAAGGAATTGGGCGTTATTGCCTCTATGCAAGGCATTCATTGTACCTCCGACGCACCTTTCGTAGTGAAACGCCTCGGCGAGGAGCGCGCACGCTATGGCGCATATCCGTGGCGATCGTTGATAGATGCAGGTGCGGTAGTGACCAATGGGACGGATGCTCCTGTGGAAGATTTGAGTGCTATCGAGAGTTTTTATGCCTCTGTGACGCGCCGTCGTGTGAATCCTAATATGGAGTTTTTCCCCGATCAGCGGATGACACGTGCCGAAGCGATTCACTCCTATACCTTAGCTTGCGCCTATTCTGCTTTTGAAGAGCATCTTAAAGGTTCTTTAGCGGTAGGCAAACTAGCAGATATTGTAGTATTATCAAAAGACTTGA
>CALGLY010000287.1 GCA_937959095.1 uncultured Saprospiraceae bacterium | reverse complement strand
ATGCTGCCATTAAAACGCTACGAAAAAAAATGTCGGATTGAGTTTATCGTTTTCCACGGTTTCCAAACTTTATAAGATTAATTTATTCTTTTTTGAAAAAAAATTAGGTTTTGAATAGTAAAACCCATCACTTGTTTGCTCTTATAAGTAAAACAAGCTAACTTATGGAGGAGAGAATATTCAAGGCTGAGGAATTAGTAGCAAAGGAAAGTTTCCAAGCGTACTGTCTTGAAATAGATGAGGCAAGTATCGTAGAATGGGAAGCTTGGCAAGAAGCACATCCTGAACAAAGCGGAGTTTTTGAGGAAGCAAAAACCCTTGTTTTACAGTTAGCATTGCATCCTAATTCTAAAGAAATTGAAGCAGAATGGACTCGTTTAGAAAAGCAAATAGCTACACCAACTGCTCGTAAGCGATTGCTAAAGCCTAGGGTGCTTGCGGCGGCAGCGAGTGTTGCTTTATTACTTTCTTTTGGTACTTGGTTTTTACTGCAACCTACTTGGCAAACAGAGCAAACTGCTTTTGAAGAAACAGCCATAATTCAGTTGGAAGAAGGCACGAAAATAGTACTGAATGAAAATTCTTCCATTCGCTACAAATCCAATTTGGCTAATGCATCAAAGCGGGAGATTTGGCTAGAAGGAGAAGCCTATTTTGAAGTCGAACATAACGAAAAGCCTTTTGTGGTGCATACCGATAGGGGCGATATAAGGGTTTTAGGTACAACTTTTAATGTCGAACAGCGCGCGAAATACTTACAAACGACACTTATAGAAGGAAAGGTGGAAATTACCTTTGCTTCTCATCCGGCTTTTGAAATGAAGCCAGGCACAAGCATTTTATTGGACGCGAAGGACAAGGTCAGTAATCAGGTATTTGACTTGAATAAAACCCTTGCTTGGAAAGCAAATAAATCGGCAAAACTGCTACTAAAAAATGTAAAAATTGAAATGATTGTGGCCCAATTGGATACTGATTTTGGAATCACCTTGAAAGTTGCGAACGCTAGTTTATTGGACCGAAGGATTAGTGCGCCCCTACTCAGAAATGATTCAAAACTCCTCCTCGAAGCCCTAGCAGAACTTTACGACCTCCAAATTGAGCAATTAAACGCCACAACTTACCAATTGAAATGATAGATAACTGATAGCGATAAACGTATGAAACGAACACTTTTACTTTTTGGGATGATGTTTGCTACTTTGTCTTCTTTTGCAGGACAAACGAGCAATAATACCACGCTGGATTTGGCAGTAGAGGAGCTCGCTGAAATCTATCAAGTTGCGATGGTCTATGATGTGGAGACCTTGCAAGCAAATCAGGTGAAAAACTGGTCACCAAGCCGCAATTCACTAGAAATAGATTTGAAAAGCCTTTTATATCCTTACAATTTTGAGTACAAGCAGTTGGACGCTCAAACCTATGTAATCAAAAAGTCCAAAAGCGACCTCCAATCTAGTACCTCCACAACTGCCCCCATTCAAGTGCGAGGCAACGTAATAGACGACGAAACAGGCGAAGCCTTAATTGGTGTGAATATCACCGTAAAAAACAGCAATAAAGGAACGGTCAGCGATTTCGATGGCAATTTTAGCATCGAAATGGAAAAAGGGGAAGCCCTCATTTTTCAGTATATCGGCTATGAACTGCTAGAGTTGAAAGTGAAAGCTGCGGAACTTGGCACGGTTCGGATGTACTCCGATGTACAACAGCTCAAAGAGGTAGTGGTAGTGGGTTATGGCACACAAAAACGTAGCGATTTGACAGGTGCACTTTCCTCCGTTAGTCAGGAAGATTTGGAAGCCTTGCCCTCTTCTAGTCTCGACCAAGCCTTGCAGGGGCGTGCCGCAGGGGTGTTTGTAACCCAAAATTCGGGTGCGCCAGGCGGTGGAGTTTCGGTGCGTATTCGAGGAATTGCTTCTACTCTTTCTGCCGAACCACTTTATGTGATTGATGGTATTCCCGTCGTGAATGACAATCAAGGTTCTTCTGCCAATTTTTCAGAATTGGACGGTGGCGGACAGAATCCGAATGCGTTGAATACGATCAATCCGAATGATATTGAAAGCATCGAAGTACTCAAAGACGCTTCTGCCACCGCAATATATGGCGCACGGGCAGCGAATGGCGTAGTACTTATCACCACGAAGCGCGGAAAAGCAGGTCAATCCAACCTTACTTTTGACACCTATTATGGATTGCAAGAAATTGGGTATAAAATCCCTGTGATGAATCTCCGGGAGTATGCTGATTACTACAGCGACATTGGTTGGGAAACCATTGAAGAATTTGAAAACTTAGATTTACTTGGCGAAGGGACAGATTGGCAAGATGCTGTTTTTCGTCGTGCAGGAATGCAAAACTATCAAATGACACTCACGGGTGGTAGTGACAAAACGCGTTTTGCAATTGGCGCAGGCTATCATAAAAAGGAAGGCATCGTAGTCGGTTCGGATTTTACGCGCATTTCTAGTAAGATAAATTTAGACCATAATTTTAATGATAAAATTCGGATAGGCAACAGCCTTTTAGTCAGCCGAACTTCCGAGAATATCACCTTCAACGACAATAGTAATGGCGTGGTTTATACTGCCTTGCTTATGGTGCCTAATGCGCCTGTAAGGAATGCAGATGGCTCTTATGCAGGGCCGCAATCCGAAATTACGCTGCCTTTTGATAATCCCGTAGCGCGTGCGTTGGAGACTAGCGATGTGAATAGGAAAACACGTATTCTAGCCAATGTCTACGCAGAAGTTGACATTTTTGATTGGCTCAAATACCGCACTGAATTTGGTACGGATATCGTCTATTCCAATCACAATACCTTTTATCCCTCCTTTGAGCGCGGCAATTTCTTTGGGCAATCCAGCGTGAATAGAAGCTTGAACAATAATCTATTTTGGATTAATAAACACCTGCTCACCTTCAATAAAAGCTTTGCCCAGAAAAATAATATCAATGCGCTACTAGGCTATGAAATGCAGGAAGGCACTTATGAATGGCTATATGCAAGTCGGAGTAATTTGCCCAATAATGACCTACAACAAATCAGCCTCGGTGACGCAGGACAGCAACAAAACGGGGGTGGTGCAGGACACTGGGCCTTGCTCTCCTATTTTGGACGACTCAACTATGGTTTTTCCGACCGCTATTTAGTGACCGCAACCGTGCGGGTAGATGGTTCATCGCGCTTTGGCCCGAACAATCGTTATGGGACGTTTCCATCGGCGGCAGTAGCCTGGCGCGCTTCCAATGAGGCTTTTTTAAAAAATATAGATGCGCTCGACAATTTGAAGTTTCGCGTGGGTTGGGGAGCAGTCGGTAATCAGGAGATTGGTTTGTATTCTTATAGTGCCAATCTCCGAGCATATAGCGCGGTTTTGGGCGACCAACTCATCACAGGCTTCGCGCCAGATAATATCGCAAATCCAGATGTCCGATGGGAATCTTCCTATCAGACGAATGTTGGAATTGATTTAGGACTATTCAAAAACCGCTTGGAAATCATCGTAGATTATTACATTAAAAAATCGGATGGAATGCTTTTACCTGCGCTTCTACCAAGTACAGCAGGTAGTCTCAATCCGCCTTTTGTGAATATTGGAGAAGTAGAAAATCGCGGCTTAGAAATTTCTTTGAATACCGTGAATATGCAAGGCGCGTTTGAGTGGCGCACTTCTGTCAATTTTTCGGCGAACCAAAATGAAGTAAAAAGCTTGGGTTC
>CALGLY010000286.1 GCA_937959095.1 uncultured Saprospiraceae bacterium | reverse complement strand
TCTCGCAAATAGCCTGTCATATACGCCCGATGCTGAATAATTCCTTTTCTCAAATCCAGTACATACAACCCACCATCCAAGCCCGTGTATAAATTGACAGGGCGAAAGCTTTCCTCTTTAGAAATTAAAAATTCCGAACCTTCATAAGCAGGCGTAGCTGTGATGCTACCTTTTGTTTCTTGCAATTCATATCGCTTAATGAGGTTCGCTTCTGGACCACAGACAAAAGCATTGCCATAAAAAGCACTAGGAAACTGCTCGCCTCGATAAATCAGTGGACTACAAGCAGAGGTGAAGGTCGTCACGCGCTCCAGACTATCCAATACTTCTGGAATATAACCGCGATTGACCGCCGTTGCTTGAATCGGAAATAAGCGTCGGTCTTTAGCTATATTTTGTTGGACACCATAGCTTGCTTTATGATATGGATTTTGAATAAATTGATTTGGAGCTAGGAAATCACCAAAAAGCGGATTGCTATTATCATTATAAAACAACCGACCTTCATCATCGGAAGTGATGCCCCATTGTCCTCGAAAAGTAGTGGCTTCTTTCTTCCATTCACCTTCTACGCGTCGATAGCGCGCATTGCACTTTGCACTGTATATCCAATTATCCAGATTATAGAGCAAGCCATTCGGCTGATGTTCGATATTGCCACCTACTACATAGAGCGAATCTACGAGTTCGCGTTGTCCTGCTTGGTCATTTTCAATGGGTATCCACCAAAGATTTGGCGTTTCTGTATAGAGTAAGCCCCCATAGGCAAATGCAATAGCACGCGGCGCGACAAGGCTATCCAGAAAGACAGTTCGCTTGTCCATTTGTCCATCTGCATCGGTATCTTCTAGCATCACAATTTTGCCATCTGCCGCTAGTTCTTCATTGCCATCAATATCGCGCATATAGCCTGGCAACTCTACGACCCAAATCCGTCCTTGCTTATCAAAGGTCATCGCTACAGGCGAATCAAGCAAGGGTTCATGTGCAATCAATTCTATCTCGAAGCCTTTTTTCAGTATAAATTCGGAGGTGTCGAGGGATTTATTTAGCCGTGTTTCTTGTTGGCAATTGCAACAGCAAAGCACTACACCTAAAAGTAGTAGTACGTAAAAAGCAGTAGTTGTGGACTTGTTCATAATGTCGTATATTTTATAGCAGTAGTACTTGTACGAAGATAGGATGGAGTGGGGAATTATTGTAATAAAAAAGGACTTTGTGTATCTTTGGAGAAATGCAGAGAGACATACTTTTGATTCTTTGACGAAAAAGAAAAAAATGGCATCAAAAATAAAACTGCCTTTACGTAATCTGACAGAAGCAACAATTAAAGAGTTACAAGAGAAATATCCTGAAGCGGAGGTTAGCCTAGAGTTACATCATGATAGGAATAAAGCCCCTTTGAGTGAGGCGCACTTTTGGGAAATTATCGACTTATTAGATTGGGAACAGACAGGAGATGACGATGCTGTGCTAGAGCCTGCAATAGCGCACTTAGTGGCTGGCCCGATTCGCCATATTTTTGAATTCGCTGATGTCCTTTCTGAAAAACTATATGCTTTAGATCGATTGGTTTTTGCTCAACATATCGGTGAAGATAGCTTTTTACCTGAACGCTATTTCTCTGTAGATAACTTCCTATATGCAAGAAGTTGTGTAGTGGCCAATGCCAAAGACCTCTATGAAAAAGTATTGAAAGACCCTAGTCAAATGCCTAAAGACCTTACTTTTGAAGCCTTGCTTTACGTTCCTTCTACTGCTTATGAACGTAAAACCGCCAAAGAATACGATTATTCGCCTGCCTTCCCTATTGAAACCTATAGCAATGTCGAAGGCTGGAAGAAATTGCCGAACTAAAGAAAAACTAACCCAAAGATGAGCTTTCACGGAAATTCAAGGAAAAACAAGAAGGAACATCACCTCTATGCAATTCATGATAAAGAGGAAGAAGATATTTTCAAATACGGTATCAGCGATAAACCTATAAACGAAGACGGCTATTCTAAGCGAATGCGTGAGCAAGTAGATTACCTGAATAGAGCTGTAGGTTGGGTTCGATATATTGCAGAAATATTGGTGCGCGGTATTCGAGGAAAAAGTAAAGCTCGAAAAATAGAAGATGCCCATATTGATGCTTACCGTGAAGCACATGGCAGAAACCCACGCGGAAACGTGAAGAAAACCAAGAAACAACGCGAAGAACGAAAACAATAAGCTTTGTAATTAAGAATACAAGAGATGTTCGCAAGAAAAGAAATAGATTTTATAGCAAAATTAGTTTACAAAAAAGAAGGTGGACGAACCAGTCCTACTTATTCGGGATATAGACCGCATATAGAATTTGAAGGTATTCCAGAAAGACCAACTTCTGGTCAGCAAGTCTTTAAGTATAAAAAAAAAGTTTGTCCTGGAGATACCGTAATTGCAGAAATTACAATATTGTCACATCAATATATGGAAGGAAAGCTATTTGAGGGACAGAAATTTATATTCTGTGAAGGAAGTGTAAAAATTGGAGATGGCGTGATAAATGAAATCATTAATAAAAAACTATACAAACAACGCGAAGAGCGTCAGCAATAAGCTTTTTTTCTAAAAGATAAATCCCCACCTTTGCCCCATGAAAAATCAGCAGGCTATTTTAGATAAGTTAGGCATCTCAAAACTGAATCCCATGCAAGAAGAAGCGCAACTCGCTATTCATTCCACCAAGGAAGTCGTGTTGCTTTCTCCTACGGGAACAGGGAAAACCCTTGCCTTCCTATTGCCAATCATACAAGGCTTAGATAAGCAATGCGAAGAAGTACAAGTCCTTATCTTAGTTCCTTCCAGAGAGTTGGCGATTCAGATAGAGCAAGTGCTGCGAGAAATGGGGTCGGGCTTCAAGAATAATGCAGTCTACGGTGGACAATCCTTTTCTAAAGATAAAATCAACCTCAAGCATCGCCCTGCTATTCTTGTTGGTACGCCGGGGCGCGTAGCCGATCATTTCCGACGAGATACTTTCCCGAAAGAGGACATCAAGACCTTGGTCTTAGATGAATTCGATAAGGCACTCGAAATTGGCTTTGAGAAGGAAATGCAAGAAATCCTAACTGCAATTAGCCCTGAAAAGAAGATATTAACTTCCGCTACACATGGCGTGGAGATACCTGCTTTTGTGGAATTGGCGAAGCCTGTTTATATCAATTACTTGAAAGAAGGCGGTTCTAAATTGGAAGTAAAACGCATTATTTCTCCCGAAAAAGATAAGCTAGAAACGCTCGTAAAAACTCTTTGTCATCTTGGGAATCAGCCAGGGATTATATTTTGTAATTTCAAAGCCTCTATACAGCGAGTGAGTGATTATTTGACCGCCAATAAGATTGGACATGGTTGTTTTTATGGCGGCTTGGAGCAACAAGAACGAGAACGCGCGCTCCTAAAATTCAGAAATGGAACGCACCAAATTATCATCGCGACCGACTTAGCTGCACGGGGCTTGGATGTGCCTGAAATGAAGTTTATCATCCATTATCATTTGCCGCTACGGGAAGAAGAATTCACGCACCGAAACGGACGGACTGCCCGTATGAATAGCGACGGCACTGCCTACATTCTACAATGGAAAGATGAAAGGCTCCCCGATTTCATAGGAGGTGTAGCGGTAGAGGAACTCCGCGATGCACCTATCCCGAAGCCTTCGGAATGGAAAACGGTTTATCTATCAGGTGGACGACGTGACAAAATATCGAAGGGCGATATTGCTGGTTTTTTCTTTAAGCAAGGAAACTTAAATAAGGAAGATTTTGGCATTATTGAACTCAAGCAAGATTGCGCTTTTGTGGCGGTGAAGGCTAATATTGCAGAACGGCTTATTGTGAACGTTGATAATACTCGTTTGAAAAAGAAGAAGGTGCGGGTGCGGGTGGTTTAGGACAAGACACATTCCAAACAGGCTCTTAGATTCATATTTATGCGAATTATGCAAGTTGTAGCTAAGTAAAAAAAGAAAATGACTATCCAAGAAATAGAAAACATGATGGAACATCGTCCTTGGAAATAGATAAAATAAATGGGAGTTCACTATGGTGACGAACTCCAGTCTTTACAATGAAGAAAATTAGACTAAAATATTTACCTCAATTTCCTCCAATTTCTAACTTTGATGAAATCAATATTACTTGGATTCAAATAATAAAGGTGGAATGTATTTTTTAAGTATAGAATCCAAAACCTATTTTATACTACTATAACCATATTATATATGTGTACTCCTTGTCTAAAATAACGTTCGTCGAGATTTACAAGAAGCTCACCGAGAAAAGTTTAAATGTTATGAAAATCTTAACAATTTGTGACAAAACAACAGAGAAGCGGCAAAGGACACTCAAATAAAAGTCCCATTATCAAATCTCATTAAAGACTTCCTAATTATGCTGGAATTACTGCAAGCAGCAGTACATCCTGTAAACATCGTTTACACGATACTGCTTGGTATCGCTTTAGTCTATTGGACGAGCGTCATCTTCGGAATATTTGACATCGCTAGCTTTGACATTGATATAGATGTAGACGTTGATATTGACATAGATGTGGACGTAGATGCAGACGCACAAGTAAGCGGCGGCTTTATAGCGAACCTGTTACAGTTTTTCAACTTCGGAAAAATGCCTTTTATGGTGGTCATGTCCTTCTTGAACCTCTTTCAGTGGGTCATCGCCTTACCAGCAAACCACTATCTAGGACATTATGCAACAATGTTTGCACTCGGTGCAATACTACCGATTTTGGCAGTAAGTTTACTTTTAACTAAAGTAATCACTACACCCCTGATACCGCTTTTCGCACAACTAGATACACACGAAGAGCCTGTTGAGTACGTCGGACAAACGGGGATAGTAACGCTGTCACCTAGTCGCAAACAAGCTGGACAAGCAAAAGTAATTCATAACAGCAATACCCTTATAATTACCATTAGAGTTCCAAAACACGCCGAGCTGCCCAAACGCGGTGACGAAATTCTCGTCATCGCGCAGGCAGCCGATAAAACCAGTTATCTCGTTGAGAAATTCTTGTCAGAAACAGAATTCTCAGAATTTTAGAATTACCAGAAATCGACATCTTCGATGTAGATAATAAAATTCTAATAATTCTAAAATTCAGCAAATTCAGATTAATAACCTTGCACACTTAACCCGTGTGCAGACTAAAACTACTTTACCATGGGTGCAAATGTTTTGATTATCGGCGCAATTATTTCCGTACTGTTTATTTTCGGAATACTCGCTGCCATCGTATCATTTTACAAAAAAATTCCGCAAGGGCAAGCCATTATCCGAACAGGGATTGGTGGTACAAAAGTCGCTTTTGAAAAAGGTATCTACGTCGTCCCTGTTGCCCACTTAATGGAGAAAATGGACATCTCTGTAAAGACCATAGAAATCAGCCGTATGCAAAAAGACGGACTGATATGTAAGGACAATATGCGGGCTGATATTAAGGTCGTATTCTTTGTCCGTGTCAATAAAGAAGCTAAAGATATTTTAGTAGTGGCACAAACGATTGGCTGCGCACGTGCATCTGACCCGACTACTTTGAATACGCTTTTTGAGGCGAAGTTTTCGGAAGCATTAAAAACGGTCGGAAAACGATTTGACTTCGTGGATTTATATGATTCACGAGAAGAATTTAAGCGCGAAATTTTAGATATTATCGGTACAGACCTTAATGGTTATGTATTGGATGACTGTGCAATTGACTACCTAGAGCAAACGCCATTAGAGCATCTTTCGGAAAATAATATCCTAGATGTAGAAGGTATCAAGAAGATTGTTGAACTAACGGCTACGCAGAAAGTAAAGGCGAACTTTTTCAGAAGAGAAGAAGAGAAGACCATCAAGGAGCAAAACGTAGAAGCGCAAGAAGCAATTCTGGAATACGAGCGACAATTGGCAGAAAAAGAGCAACGCCAAAAGCGTGAAATTGCCAATATCACCGCACGAGAGGAAGCCGAAATTGCAAAAATAAATGAAGAAGAGCGACTACGTTCCGAAATGGTACGTATCCGAACAGAGGAGGAGTTACAAATCGCAGAAGAAAACCGAATGCGCCAAGTAATTGTGGCATTGAAAAACAAGGAGCGCACCGAAGCCGTAGAAAACGAGCGACTCGATAAGGAACGCTTACTAGAGCAAACCGAAAAAGAGAAAATCGTAACACTGGCAGAAATCGAGAAGACGCGCGCCATCGAGTTGGAGAAGAAGAACATCCAAGATGTGATAAAAGATCGCATCATCGTGGAGAAGAAGGTGGTGGAAGAAGAGGAGAAAATCAAGGATACGAAGGAACTCGCTACCGCAGAACGAGCGCGTAAAGTCGCGGTCATAAAAGCGGAAGAGGTCGGACAATCCATGATAATCGAGAAAGAGAAAGCTGCTGAAGCAGAGAAATTGGCTGCTGAAATCAAGGCACAAACAATGCTGATTGATGCAGAAGCACAAAAGAACGCTGCTGAAAAAGACGCAGAAGCGCGGAAGATAATGGCAGAAGCAACCGCGGCAGAAGAAGCAACGATTGGACTCTCGGAAGCACAAGTAACGGAAGCAAAAGCGAAAGCAAAGGAGCAAGAGGGCTTAATAGAAGCATCTATCCTAGAAAAAATCGCGATTGCAGAAGCAAAGGGCATCGAAGTGAAAGCCGAAGCAGAGCGCAAGCAAGGTTTGGCACAAGCCGAAGTGACCGAAAAGCAAGGTTTCGCAGATGCAAAAGTAATCGAGCAAACGGGCATCGCAGAAGCGAAAGGCGTAGAGCAAAAAGCCCTAGCGATGAAAAAACTCGATGGAGTAGGGAAGGAGCATGAGGAGTTCAAGCTTCGTTTACAGAAGAACAAAGAAGTCGAATTGGCGCACATCAATGTTCAAAAAGACATCGCACAGGCGCAAGCGAGCGTATTAGGCGAAGCCTTTAAGACGGCAAATATTGATATTGTAGGTGGCGAGATGACCTTCGTGGACAACATCATGAAAGCCATCAATCGCGGCAAGTCGGTGGATAGAATGCTAGATAATAGTACTCACTTGACCGATGTGAAAGATGCGCTTCTAATAGGCAATGGCACAGGTGGCGGAGTCCTAAGTCAAGTGCGCCAGATGATGCTAAAATCAGGTCTACAAACCGAAGACATTAAGAACCTCACGATGTCGGCACTCTTGCTGAAATTGCGGGAGAATGTATCGGAGGAAGGTGACCAAGATACGGTATCTCGCTTACTTAGTTCGGTATCCGATATGGGTATTGGAAAGCAGTTGGCAGCGGTGCTATTATAACGCACAGACCGTCGGACGCTCTTGAGCGTCTGGCGGCTTAACCTAAATTTTATTTAAACACTTAACAAAACCACAGACGTGAAAAACTATCGTAACGTTCCAGAGCAGTTCAGAGACATAATAGAGAAAGATGAGCAAGTACTATGGATGGGAACACCTGCAAAAGTACCGTTTATGCTTACAGGCATACCTATCTTGATAT
>CALGLY010000285.1 GCA_937959095.1 uncultured Saprospiraceae bacterium | reverse complement strand
CGACTAAAAATTAGGTTCTTTATATCTACATCTAGGATCTTTGTACGATCATATACTTCTAAATTGTTCTTCTAGTACTTCCTTGATGCGATTCATAACAGTCCGATTATAAAATTCCCAATATAAGAATTCTGTGACAATAATTACTGAAAAATGAGGTGATTATTCAGAGTTAATTGAGGGTGGTAGGGAGTAATTGAAAACTCTTTTGTTTCAGCTGAACGGAGCAGGAAATGCGCTTGGTTCTTTATTTCAATGAGATACAGCGGCTTCTTGTCGCAATGTTTTATCCATTATTATCTTTCGCTTTCTCCTCCAACACCGCCTTCAGCACCTTCGCCTTATCCGCCATAGAAGTATCAGTCAGCCACATACCAAGCTTCGTTTCTTTAAAACGAATAATGACATTCGCTTTTTTATAAGACTCAGCATCTGGAAAAAAGGGAACACCATTAAATATCCAAGTAACAACTCGCAGCCACTTTGCTAATCTAGGAAACCAAATGTTATTTAATTCAACGGCTTGTACATCACGATACGCGTAAAAGCCAGAATTCTGTTCTGTCTGTTCATCAATCAATTGAAATCCATTGTCTAGCAGTTGGAATTCAATCTTTGGGCTTTCCTTCAAAATAATTGTTGCACTCATGCTATTCTTTATTGTTGGTTAATTCCTACAAAATAGAAATTTTTTGTAGGATATGTCCTATGACTCCCAATTTATTTTTGGACTATACGAGCAACCATGCCATTAATGTGTGGAAACCTAAGAATCGGAGGTTGCCTTAGCGTAATAAGGTAACATCACCACTCATAAGCAGCGTGCTACCATCTTCAAAAGCCAGCATTATTTTATAGACATAAACGCCAGTATTTAAAAGGCTTCCTTTATGTTCCCCGTTCCAGCCAGTAGTGCCATTATCAGGAATAAAGTTGTTCTGCTCAAATAGTAATGCGCCCCATCGACTATACACTTGTAAGGAGATAATATTTTCTATACCACTAACTGCATCAACGAAAATGGAGAACATATCATTGATTCCATCATTATTTGGTGAAAAAATATTGGGAATATAGATAGGAACACAAGCACTAATATTATCTGAAACCGCGCTCAAATCAAAGCTTTTTTCATACAAGCAGTCATCACCATCTACGATGCTTAGGGTGTATGTATCTTCTGGAAGGTTTTCAAGAAAGTAAGCATCTTCCGTTTCAATATTCCATTCGATGGAAAAGGGAGTTACCGCATCTAATTGAGTAATTGCTATACTGCCATCCGCGCTATTAGGACAAGATGGAGCAACAATATCTGCTGCAATAACAAAGGTGCTTCCGACTTCGGCACTACCAAGAACACGCCCTTCACAATAAGCATCATTAAAGGCAATAAGTTCGTAAGTTCCTTCCGTTGGTGTGCTTAGATAAAAAGGATTGGATTGAATATTTTCAATAGGAGGCTGTTCGACACCATCTATACTATATCCAATTTCCCAAGGAGGATTCCCTTCCAATCGTACAGGGATTCCTGTTGCGATTGTTTCACAAAGATTATAGGTTCCCGTTAATGTAGCCGTAGGTATATTTTGAATATCAATACTAGCAATAGCCAAAGTAGTGTTATCGCAAAAGTCTGTGATGCTAAGGGTGTAATCTGTTGATTCTGCCACACTTCCTTCTAAGGTCTCGCTTGTTTCACCCGTTTCCCAAAAAAAATCAAAAGGAGGAACGCCTCCAATTATTTCAGGTGCAATACTAAATGCTTGACCCGCACAGACCATTAGTTCTTCAAAATTGGCGGATAAGTCATTGGCTTCCTTGATTATTAATTCACTTAAAGTAGGATCAATACAATCGCAATCATAGAATAATTCTAGCTTTAAATTTTCAGGACCTTCCTCGATATTATCTTCAATAATAGTGATAGGCAAAATAAGGGAAGTATCACCAGCAGGAATGGTCACACGCAAAGGAATTTCTATAAAATCAACCCCATTTATTGCTTCACTATCTGGGCTAATGCCATATTCAATCAGAAAATCTTCATTGATATTACTCGATGCACTTCGGGTAAAAACAAACTGTCCATCTACACAACTTTCATAGGCAATAGGCGCACTACTGCCAGGTACTTCGGCGCGTACATCGACTCCTTCTCCTAAATCAAAACTATTGGATTGTAAAAATACAGCGGAATCTAAATTGGCATCTCCAACATCACCGATAACTAAACGAATGTGATAGGTCTCACAGGGGATAACTTTAAAAGAAGCGGTTAGTGGAATGGTGAATCCATCATATTCGATAAGCTCTTGGAAGGTCGGAACATAGGGGATTTCGCAATTTTGAGCATCTGTAGTAGTGATATTGTTTACGTAAAAAGTCTCATTATTAAGGTGGTTAATATTGTTGATGCTCACATTTTCAGTTGTACCATCCAAGGCGGTTATGGTAGCTACATTGATCGCATTATTATCAAAACTACCATTGATGCCAGGGCCACTGACAAAGAACCCAAAAACATCGTTGAATGAAGTACCTACAAATTCACAATATTCTTCGGAGGCAAAGACATATCGAAAGCTAACCCGATCATCTAGCGGTACGAAATCAAATTCAATTCCTGTCACATCAAAGAGTGTGCTAGTTGCCAATTGGCTAAGGTCAGGGTCATTGCTTTCTATATTAAAGAACGTACCTGATTCATTGTCTATGTTTGGGCCACGCGCTAAGCCAATCGCACCCGTCGATAGAATAATGCCATCCTTAACATTGATACTATTTGTACCCTTTTTGAATTGACCTATACTCAATGCTTCGTTTCCAAGAGCACTTATATTGCTTACATTCCTGCAATTTCCTTTGATGAATACATCTTTGACCAAATCTTCCACTCCGAGACTGTTTTCCGTTTGTATGCCTTCTGCTTGCGCCAATAAATTGAACGACAGGCAAAGACAACATAACAAGACGAAAAATTTGAGCATTTTAATTTTATTATTACGCGTTTTAGGAACTATCAATCCATTATGAAAGTTAGCTGCTTAGAGCTAAGTATCCAAATTTAAATAGAGATTTAGCAAAGAAATTAATTAACAAAGTATTCAAGATTTGATGTATTTTTGCGCCCAATTTTGATAAAAAGAAGAACTTATGCAAAGACGTACAGAAATAAGAGAGGTATTGAGCCTAGAAGCACTAGGACAAACAATTACCGTGAAAGGCTGGGTACGCGCTTTTCGCTCCAAGCGATTTATAGCCCTTTATGATGGCTCTGATTTCAATACGCTACAAGTAGTGGTCGATGACGAGCAAACCCCAGAAGAAACACTAAAGAATATCAATTTCCATGCTTGTATCGCTGTTACAGGTCGCTTAGTGGAGTCGCAAGGCGCAGGACAAGCGGTAGAGTTATTAGCAGATAGTGTAGAAGTAATAGGTGCTGCCAACCCCGATGAATACAGCATGCAGCCCAAGCGCATGACGATGGAATATTTGCGCGAAAAAGCGCATTTTCGTATGCGTACCAGTACGTTCAGTGCGGTCTTCCGTATTCGACACGGGCTTTCCTATGCCGTGCATAAGTTTTATAATGACCGAGGCTATTATTACCTCCACACGCCTATTGTGACGGGTAGTGATGCAGAAGGCGCAGGCGAAATGTTCCGCGTGACGACCTTCGAGCCAAACAAAGCACCCCTCACCGAAGATGGGCAAGTAAACTTCAAAGAAGACTTCTTTGGCAAGGCAACGAACCTCACTGTTTCAGGGCAGTTGCAAGGTGAAATTGGCGCATTGGCTCTGGGTAAAGTCTACACCTTCGGGCCGACTTTTCGTGCGGAAAATTCCAATACCTCCCGTCACCTTGCCGAATTTTGGATGATAGAACCCGAAGTAGCTTTCAACGAC
>CALGLY010000284.1 GCA_937959095.1 uncultured Saprospiraceae bacterium | reverse complement strand
ACCACAAAGCGAGCTATGCCAATTTTTTGAAATTAGCGAAACGACTCTATGACCTAAAAAATAGTAGAAAATCAAATGTCCAATCTAAACTAGAACAATTCGCAACCCAACTCTCCGAAACCTCCCCACTCGCCAATAAGGGGTGGCTGGTAGAAAAACATAAATTGCTCCTAAATTAGTCACATTATCGCATTGTATCATTGTATACTAAGGCGATAGCCCACGCCATGTATATTTTTTATCTGTACCGAAGGATCCTGTTTCAAGAGTTTCCGCAAGCGAGAAATAAAAACATCGAGGCTTCTTCCTACTAGTACGCCCTCTTCTTCCCATACGGCAGCTAAAATATCAGTTCTATTCAAGACTTCATTGGGGCGACTAGCAAAAAAGTGCAGCAATTTGTTTTCTCGGAAGGTCAAATCAAAAATTTCATCCCCAAAATGCAAGCGTTGGTTTTTCGGGTCGAAGGAATATTGTCCGAGTTGGAGGTGGTCATTTACTAACGCTTCATTCGGTTTCGCCGCCACTTTTTTGAATAAGAAAAAGCCCAAACCAGCGACGATCGGTAGCAATAGCCACACCAAAGCAGGTGCTTTTTTTGTAGGAGGAAGCGGAGACGGAGGCGAATACGCTTTTTGGCTGAATTGAACGAAGATATCTGCACAGTTTTCTTTTTGGTCTCTACCGATACACGCGATACTTTCTCCATTTAAGGCTCTCGAATTATACCCCAGAAAAGGAATGCCCGTTTCGCAGCTTAACACAAGCACTTCATAGGGTTCTAAAATGCAATAATCTTCAAACGCTTGCTTTAGTAAAGCAGGAAGGGTATCATAATTAAAAGCTCCATTTAGCGGCAGCAAGAAGCTACTGGCAGCGCGATATTCTACTGGTGCGATAGTGCTAGTAGAATCCTGTTGACTTAACAACAGCTGATGCCCCGTTTGGCGAAGTGCCAAATTCACTCGATTCTTAAATTGTGTGTCTTGGTTCGCTAGCAAGGTAAGCATACCAACCAATTGAAATAACAACAAACAAATTATACGTACCAATCGAAAATTTCTGTTCATCCCGCAATTTACGTGCTTCTTGGTACAGAATACAGCCTTTTACATTTCATTTACATTGTTTTACCGCAGATTTTGGCTTATCTTGGTCAAAGCCTTGACATTTGGAGGGAAATCTAATTAAAAAATTAATAATCCAATTAGTTATGAGTTTTTCAAAAATAGGACTTTTCATTTTTCTGCTTTTGGGCATCGCACTTCAAGCTAATGCACAAAGTTTAGATTTTTTTGGACTTAAAAAAAAACCAACTTACCACAACCATTTTGCAGTTATCTTATACGATGGCAAGCCTATAGTTAAGGAAGGCGATGGACCACTTACCCTTGATTTTGGGAATAGAGGTATCCTATCTGTCGCTACTATCAATAGAACCACTAAAGAGGTGCTACCTACTGAACCAATCGGTTTCAAAGTGGGGGTAAGAGACTACAAAAGTAATACGCGCTGGATGTACTCTGAAAAAACCTTTTATGAATTGGATTTAAACAAACTCATAATAAATGCAGAAATGGGCTATGAGTTATTTTTCATGGTCGTTGATCGGAAATATAGCTTGTCTCGAAATGCGGTTTTGGTGATGGATGGGTGCTAGGTTGTTTATAATGCGATAATGATGTAGTGTGATAATGCGGTAATGTTAAGTGCCAGTTCATGAATACTCGAAGCTATTCAGTAAAGCACTTCTTTTTGCTGAATAGCTTTTTCCCTTTATGAAGTCATGAAAAAACGCTTAAAGAAGAATACAATGAGAATCTTATTTCTACTAACAGGAATCATCTGCTGTCTAGCCGCTACCTCCTGCCAGAAAGCAAATATCAGAGCCGGAGAAGCTTCTTTGGAAGGGATTTGGCGCGTCACGGAAATCAGAAGTAGCTATGGTACGCGCGTAGAATTGGGGACTGAAATAACGGAGGAGTTTACAGAAAGTGGCACATTAGGGACGTTTGAATTTTCGGAAGAAGAAGTCAGCTATAGCTATACGCGCTTGGATACGCTCTATGAAAATACCGCTACTTGGCAGTTGGAACGGGAACGCGTCAATGAAGGCTTTACAAAAGTAGAAAAATATACACTCACATTAGATAACGAAGCCTTTGTTTGCGAATTTGGCGACCAAACCCAAGATGCAGAACGCGATGCGGAAATGCTGTACCTCATTTTTGAAACGGGAAATATTTATCCATATGAGCGTATTGATTGGCTATTGAAGAAGGAATAAGAAAGAGCTAGATATGACATATTTTGTAAATATGTCATATCTAGCATGGACTACTGCAACAACACTTCCCCAGTAAAAAACTCCGTTTTCCCATCCGTAAATTCTAGCTCCGCATAATACACATAAATGCCCATTGGTAACTTTTTGCCAGCTTGCTGTCCATTCCAGCCTACTTCTGGAGTATTTGCTGGAAAATTGCTATTTTCAAAGACTAAATTTCCCCAGCGATCAAAAATTTGAAATTGCTTGATGTTTTCCAATTTCCTATCTGCATAGATGGTGAGGAAGTCATTTTCGCCATCTCCATTCGGAGAAAAAGTATTTGGGATGAATATGTTACGTTCTAAATTAACTGTTATCTGTACTTGATCGCTTGTACTACAGCCCGCTTCATCGTAGACGGTGAGCGTATAAATAGTGGTGCGCAGCGGACTTGCAAAGGTGCTAAGGGAAGCAGGTGTGCTTAGAAAATCGGTCGTTGTCCATGCCCAATCTATTACATTATCACTCACCTCTCCTGCTATGCGGATACTATCGCCGATGCTGATGCGAAGGTTCTCTCCAAGTTCTACGAGCAATGCTTCGGGTGATGTGATAGTTATCGTTTGTTTACTCACGCAACCACTGGCATCTTCTATTTCAAGTAGATAGTCGCCTGCACCTAAATTGGAAAAGGGAATGGGAAAGGAAGTATCCATTCTACTCGTATTGCCTAAAAATAGCGTATAAGGACTCGTACCACCTGCTAAATTTTCGATGTGTATTGTGCCATCTTCGTCATCCACACAAGTGGGGCTTTCGGTAGTGGCAGTTGCAATAATTGCTTCTGTAAAAGCTAAGTTAACAGCAATCAAACTATCGCAGCCTATTGAAGTTGGTATCCGCTCCATCCCTGAAGGATTGGCTTGATTGTAGCGCGTGCCATTTACTAATAAATCTTCGCCTGCGCAAAGCCTTGTATTCAAGAAGACAGTATCTTGTATCTCAAACTCTAGCTGCACTTCCACGATGCTATCGCAGCCTGTACTACTTGCGCCAGCAAAAAGTACTGTGCCGCTAGGTGTGTTTATATCAAAAAGCTGCGTTCCTATTCGTATGTTTTCATCTTCGCAAAATTGCGCTGCTATACTGCCTCGTGCTACTTCTATAAAGGAAAGTGTCACTACAATTAGACTATCGCAACCTGTAGCACTCGCACCTGGCAATTCTTCTATACCCGACGGATTGGCCGCATTATAAAGCGTACCATTTACTTCTAGTTCTTCGCCCGCACATAAGCTTTCCATGATCTCCGATACAGCAGCAGGATGAAAACTTAAATCAATTTTCACCATGCTATCGCAACCTATAGCACTTGCTCCTATTAGGTTTTCTGTCCCCATCGGATTTGTGCTATCATAAGTCACGCCGTTGATTGTTATAGCTTCATTGGCGCATAAGCGTTCACTTATTGTGCTAGTTACTTCCTCTTCAAACTCTAACGTAATATTGACGATACTATCGCAGCCCATCTGGCTTGCTCCTACTAGTACTTCTACTCCATTTGGGGTAGTTGCATTATAGAGATTGCCATT
>CALGLY010000283.1 GCA_937959095.1 uncultured Saprospiraceae bacterium | reverse complement strand
GCTTCCAAAAGCGTCCGACGGCTAGTGCATCAGAATTTAAGTTTCTCCCATATTAAACTTAGATTTTGATGCACTAGTCCTTTGGCATCGTCAAAATATCCAATTTGTCCTCCGCAAAAAAGACTTTTTGCTTCAAGCCCCGTGTTTTTTCTAGGGCTTCGGGTAGTCCTTCGTCTATATACTCGTAGCCATCTTCGGTATGCGTCACTAAGGTAGGGAAATCAGCCGTTTGTGCAAAGAAAAAAATTTGCTCTTTGCCTAAAGGTGCGTATACCTCAAAGATATCCAATAGCTTGCGTTGGTTGATGTCCTTTTCCGTCAATTCCAAATCATTATGTAGCAATATCAGGCTAGTGTCGGCTAGTTGGTAAATAATCCGCACTTTACAAGGGCGTGTCACGGTGTAGTAGAGTTCTAGGCTTTCGCCTTCTTTCAGTTGTAGATTTTCGCGCCCTAGATTGGTGTCGCCGCTTATTTTTAGTGGTGTTTCTTTACTTGCTTGGGGCTGTTGCTTTGGTTCAGGCTTTGGGGAAGTTTCTTCGTTCACCTTCGGCAAATTCGACGGTGCCTTTGGCTTACTTTCTACTTCTTTGCTTGTTTCAGGCGGGAGCGTGTCTATTGTTGCAGTACTTTCATTTTGTTCCGCTTTTGTTGGCTGTGCCTTTTCTTCTGTTTCTAGCAGCTCGCGTAGGCTATAGCCCGTACACTCCGCAACACTCGCAAAAAAAGCAGTCGTTGCGACAATGATGCTTAGCCATTTCATCCAATTGTTCGGTTTAGCCGTCGGACGCTCGCCAAGCATCTGACGGCTATCTGCCGCACCTGCGAGTTGTTGTTCTAGCTCCGCAATTTCCTCTTGCAGCTTAAATTGCACACTCCCATCCGTTTCTAGGATAAGTCTTTCTTTTAGGTAATTGAGCTTTTTCTCAATGAGTCGTCGTTGTTTTTCAGTCATGCGGTATCGTTTTGAGGGATAAAGATAAGGAATTTCACTAGTCCAATAAGATTGAAAACTGCAAGTGTTCTTGCTTCGTCGCTCCCACAAACAACAAATTAAGCAAGTAATAATACGCTTCGAGTTACTGCTGCGCTTCCAAATCCGTCTTATTGTAAATTGCGTTCTTAACTTTAAGTTGTGGAATTTGAACTATCTATAAAACAAGCTATCTTCACAGGATGAATCTTATTTTATAAGAGTATGTTTGAAATTTATACCAATCCCAAGTAGCATTGCGTTTGCAATATTGAATTTAATACCAACAACTATGCTTCGAGTGAGCGTTTATTTTTTAGTTCTTTTTTTCTTTATTGGTGGCTGTTCGCAGCGTGTAAAACAGCATTTTTGTATCGCTGAAGATGTGGAACGATTGCCTGCTTCCTACGAGCAAGTAACAAAGACTCAAATTCGGAAACGCTGCGAAAATCCTACTGCTTATATCCCTAATCCGGATAAACTCAATGAACGCCCGATGCGCTATGTACGGGTCAATTTTCACATCATAAATACCTCTAGTGGAAAGCATAATTTTTCTAGAGCTAAAGGCGAAAAGTATATACAAGATTTACTAAATAATGCCAATTCAGACCTCACCGAAAATGCTAAAATGAAACTCCCCGAAGGCAATACCACCCCTGTTTTGCCTACTCAATTTCGGCTAAAACTGACTCCAATGCCGAATAAACCGAATGATAAAGGCATCTATTTTCATGCCGATGATGAATTATGTTTTTATGTGCATAAAGGCAAAAATAGAAACCTATTTAATCGGAAAGTGATCGAGAAATATGCTATTCAGAAAGAATCGGTCATTAATATTTTTATCATGCCACACCATCCTGATAGTGTGAAATCAAAGAGCTATCATGCAGGTGGTGTAGGGGTTGCCTTAGGGACAAATATCAAGATGGCTGGTATGTATGAAAGTGGCAAAGAGTTTTGGTATTTTCGGCAAGTACTGAACCATGAGATAGGGCATGTCTTTGGCTTGCAACATGCTTGGACGGGCAATGATGGTTGTGAAGACACGCCTAAGCATGCCAATTGCTGGAACAGAAGTAAAACGCCTGGTTGCGAAGGAGTGACTTCTAATAATGTAATGGACTACAACTCGAACCAAAAAGCGTGGACACCTTGCCAAATCGGGCGCGTACATCGGAGTATGAGTAAGGAAAAGGCAAGAGGTAGAAAGATGCTGATTCCTACTTGGTGCGAACTAAAAATAGATCATAGCGTATTCATTGAGGAAGATACGGAATGGATGGGCGCGCACGACCTCGAAGGGCATTTGGTGATACTAAGTGGAAATACACTTCGCATTGGTTGTCGCCTTTCTATGCCAAAAGGAGCACGGATAATAGTAGAGGAAGGCGCTACTCTAATTCTCGACCACGTACGTTTGCATAATGCCTGTGGCGATAAATGGGAAGGTATTGAACTACGAAAGAAAGGAGAGAAGACAGGGAAAGTACAACTTATCGGGGATGTGAAATTGGAAGATATGAAACACCCTATAGATGTATCGGTGATAAAAGAGGATAGCTAAGGCGAATGTCCTCGCCAAATTGAAAATGGAGAATTATATATTTCAACTTTCAATCATTCATTTTTAATTTTCAATTTGGCGAGGACATTGCAAGGCATCTCATAAGCTCTACTTTTAGTCAATAGCTAAAGGCTAAAGTCGAGATAAGTAATTGACCAAATAAGACGTAATAATGTTTCGCAATTTATACTTAACAAATCGGTTTTTTCAACTCTTTGGAATCGTGATTGCGCTTTTCTTATTGAGCTTTCCTATTGCGATATTGATGCCTCTTGCGCTCACCGCATTTGTTTTTGCGATAGCATTAGTCATAGTGGATGCGACACGCCTATTTAGTAGAAATACAGAAGTAACTGCCCAGCGAAAGCTCCCTAAAATGCTTTCCTTGAGCGATGAAAATACCATCCGAATTGCCTTAGAAAGCCAAGCTGATTTCCCATTGCATATCACACTCATTGATGAATTGCCTGTGCAATTCCAAATTCGCGACTTTGAAGAAGTTATCGCAATAGAAACGCAGGAGGAAAAAGAAGTCCAATATTCCCTCCGACCAGTAGAGCGGGGAGTATATGAATTTGGGGCAATCAATTTATTTTTAGCGAGCAATTGGGGACTAGTAGAGCGAAGAGTACAGCAAACCGAAATACAAACGATAGCCGTATACCCATCTATCATTCAGATGAAGGAAATGGAGCTGCGAGCATTCAATCAGATGTCCTTGCAGCAAGGCATCAAGAAACTGCGTCGAATTGGGCATAGCTATGAATTCGACCATATCAAAAACTATGTGCGTGGCGATGATTACCGAAGTATCAACTGGAAGGCAAGTAGTCGACGCGGGCTATTGATGGTGAATAAATATGAAGATGAGCGGGCTCAGCAGGTCTATTGCATCATAGATAAAAGTCGCAATATGCGAATGCCTTTCAATGATCTTAGCCTGATGGATTATGCAATAAATAGCACTCTCGCACTATCCAATATCATTCTGAAAAAGCATGATAGAGCAGGCTTGCTTACTTTCTCTGATAAAATGGGAACTACCCTAAAAGCTGACCATAAACCGATGCAACTCAATAAAATTCTGAATGCCCTCTATAAGGAAAAAGAACGCGCCCTAGAGTCAAATTATGAGTTACTCTACTATGCTACTCGAAAATTGATAAGTGGTCGAAGTTTACTCTTACTCTTCACCAATTTTGAAAGCATGTATGCTCTCGATAGGGTGCTGCCTGTGCTGCGACGTATCAATAAGATGCACTTATTGGTGATTGTCTTTTTTGAAAATACGGAAATTAAGGCATTCAGTCAGGAAAAGATAGAAACCTTAGAAGATATTTATTACCAAACCGTCGCCCAAAAATTTGTTGCAGAGAAACGTGCCATGGTACAAAAACTGCATCAATTTGGCATTCAAGCTGTTCTCACACAACCTGAAGATTTATCAGTAAATACGATTAATAAGTACTTGGAATTGAAAGCACGTGGATTGATTTAAATTCGCGTTGTCGAATTACTTATGACCTGATCTACTAATATTTAAGCTCAATTAAAGAATCGACAATTCATCCATCAAAGAAGCTCTATCCGAATAGGTTTTTCGGACATGACGCAGCAATTTTTCAGCGATGGTATGGGCTCCTATACGGCGAAGAAAAATTATTTTTTCGCCTACGCGTTTGGCGGCTGTTCGCCCAAAATGATTGGACAAATAATTCGAAAACAATAACTCATAGATGCCATAAACCTGCTTTTTGTAGGTCGGCAATAAGGGTTTTGTAAACTTGGAAAGCAAATCTAAAGACTTCGTGTCCTTTAGATAATTAAGTAAATTTTCCCACAGGTTTTCTTTCACATAAATAGTTGCTATTATATCGCGTCGGTCTGGCGAATAGGGTTGTTGTCCTATGGCTACGATTAGGCTATCACGCATTGTTTCCCAATCCTCTGCTTGTCCCTGTTTCAAGATATCGAAATAGCGAATTTTATAGGTCGCTAAAAGACGATTGTAAGCATATTGCTGAATGGTTTTATCATCTGCTTCTTCCTCTGCAATGTGGAGACGCACGTCTTCTATTTGCTTTCGTATAGCATTAGGAATGTCTTGCGCCAGCATTTCATCAGCTACTTGTTTTGCCCAACTTGCATCACCCCGTTTCATGGCTTTATTAAGTACGTGAAGTAGCAAATCGCCATTTTGCTGGTTAGTTCTTATTACAGTATTGACCTCTTCCAAGCGATCGAGTTGTTCTAATGCTTCTATTTTATGAATCAGTAATGCTGTATAATTTCTATCCGAAAACTGCGCCTGTAGCCTTGCTGCTTCTAGCAAATGGAGTAAGTCTTCTGCTTCATCCAATTGTAGACTCATTTTGGAAAGTAAGCGGTAGAACTGCGGCACAATCTCATTGATCCGATAGGTTACTTTTTGGCTTTCTGCACTTGCATATTCCCAAAGTTCTTCTACCAATTCGGGAGGTGGTTGTAGTCCTAATACTTCGTGCATCATCTTGAAACTCTTCCCAATTCTACTCCGGGCACTATCTTGGTATTGTGCCATTTTTCGGAGTATAGGAGTGAGTTTTTCAATGACGCTTTGAGCGATTAAAACGACTGTTCTGAAATAGCCTTGCACTAGGGCATTTTCGGCTTGCAATAAGAGTTCGTCGCTGACCTTTATCAGGGTTTGCATACCACGATAGCTGATACTACGGTCTTTTTTTCGAGATGCTCGAATCGTTTCATCGAGTACTTGCTGGTATTTACTTTTATCATTCGAGAAGCTGACCGTAGCTGCAAATCGCGCCTTCAAAGCCAACGCAAAATTGCGATCTCGACTGGCATATTGTCGCACGAATTCTTTGAGTTCTTCCTCTTCTATGTTTTTTAGTACGCTTCTAGTCGTGAGGCGTTGGGTAGTAGGTTTTTTGGGTTCTTCTATTCGTGCAGAGGTGTTTTGTTGAATATGCTTGCGGAGCGCGAGTAGGGTAGCTGCCACATGCGCGCATTCGCCATGTGTCATAAAACTAGGGCATTCGCAACTCGTCAAATCTACCCGTGAAGGTGTTATTTTTAGCTCTACTTCATAGGTCTGTTCTACTTGTGCCGCCCAAAGATGGCGTTCCAATTCGCGCAAAGCTTCTACTTCTCCCCGCTCGAAGAGTTGTTCTCCGAGGAGTAGGAAGTCATCGTTGATGTGTTGCTCTAACTGCTGTAATGGAAATGCCATAATATAATTAGGATGCGCTCATAATGCGTGAATTAGTATTAAGGATTAAATTCAGATAGATTCCTAGTTGAAATTCCCTAAAAGTACGAAATGTACGACAATCCGAGCGAAATTTCTAATGTGTGTTGTACGCATCCTCGTTTTAGGATTCATTTATTAGAAAAGGCATATCTTTA
>CALGLY010000282.1 GCA_937959095.1 uncultured Saprospiraceae bacterium | reverse complement strand
TTCAGATTTAAATTAAAAATCCTAACAAACTCTTAAATAATTCAAAGCTCTACTGATTCTAAACTTATACAAATTTAAACAAGTAATGTCGTACAAATTTAGTTTTAGCGGTTCAATGTTTTCATTAAAAATACTCATCGTAGCTAAGGCTATGCCTGCGTTTTTTGCCTCATTACAAAACAAAAATCCCACACTTAACTGTTCATTTAATTAATTCTTCATTACTAAATCACGAAGCAGTTCAAGAAATAAAATTATGTTTCATCTATATTCCAAAAAGGAGCAGCGCAGTCTACCGCCTGTTCAGACAAATGAAAGCATCAACGATCCGAATTTATACATTCCTTCGGAGGGCTTAGTGAATGCGGTGAATGTTGCCTTAGCTTTGCAGCAGCCACTCTTGCTCACGGGTGAACCAGGCACAGGCAAAACACGGCTCGCCTATCATGTAGCACATATTTTTGGTTTGAAGAAGCCACTGATTTTCAATTCTCAGACCACTTCTACGATGAAAGATTTGTTCTATCGCTACGATGCGCTAGGGCATTTTCAATATAGTCAGAATAGTAAAGAAGAACTGACTAATGATGCCGTAGAACAGCGGTTCATTCGGTATCAGGGTTTGGGTAAAGCTATAAAATCACAGGAACGCTGCTTGGTCTTGATTGATGAAATAGACAAAGCACCGCGCGATTTGCCGAATGATGTATTGGCGGCATTAGAAGATTTGGCCTTCGATGTGCCAGAGATAGGTAAGCGATACGAAGCCAATCCTGCAATGCGTCCGATTATTATTATGACTTCCAATTCGGAGAAGAACCTTCCCGATGCCTTTTTGCGTCGAGTGGCATATTTTCATATTCCGTTTCCAGATAAAGCTTTATTACTCGAAATTTTGAAAGGAAAAACGAAAGCCTTTTCTGCTATCGATTTGGAAGGCGTAGTAAAGCATTTTGAAATGATTCGGAAAGGGCGCAAAGTGAAGCTAAAGAAAAACCCTGCTACTGCCGAGCTGATTTATTGGACGCAATTACTCCATAAGCTCGATTTTGATACGGCAAAACTGAAAAGCTTTGATAAGCTAGATGCTGTGGATAAACACAAATTAGGAATTTCCTATTCGGTATTAGCAAAAAATAAAGAGGATTTGGATGCCTTGCGAAAATTGTTGCGATAAAAAGGAACACGATTCACAAGATAAATATATCGACGTATAACATGCTCTTAGGCAACGTACAAGAATAAATTTTCCATTTCGACAAAGTGTTTCACTTTAAACGGGTTCTTAAATAGTTTGGCTCTAGAAATGGAAAATTTATTTTTACAAACTACTAAATAAGATTGGGCAATACTCTTCAAGCAGCAATCATTCCAATAAATTACTACTTCTACAAGCCCCTTCAACTTTACAATTTTCATAAATTTTCCCTCTCCAAGCATTATTTTACTCAATCCATGCACAAAATATCTTTTGGTGCGTTAACTTTATTGCAGATAAATGTTTTCAGAATTTCCGCTTCTGTATATCTAAACAACATTTTATGATTCGCCAAGCATACATTCTTTTTTGCTTAATTTTTGTTTTTAGTACATCGCTGTTGCAGGCACAACAAGCTGCTACGCAAATAGAATTCGGTAAAAATCGGGTGCAATACCATCAGGATTTTGCTGAATGGTCGCAGTATGAAAGCCCAAATTTCACAACCTATTGGTATGGCGAAGCGCGAAATATCGGACAGGCAGCGGTGGTCTTGGCAGAAAAGGATTTTAAGGAAATAGAAGGTTTTTTGGATCATCGGATGAATGAAAAAGTGGAAATCATCGTTTATACCGATATTAGTGATTTGAAGCAAAGCAATATTGGATTAGAAGAAGCCTTTATCAGTACAAGTGGCCGCACCAAAATAGTAGGCACAAAAGCATTTATTTACTTCAATGGCGACCACAATCATCTGCGCCAACAAATACGAGAAGGTATCGCAGCGATTTATTTAGAATCGATGCTTTTTGGGAGCAATTTACAAGAGATTGTACAAAATGCAGTCTTGCTAAGTGTACCAGAATGGTATAAAATCGGGCTGGTTTCTTTTGTAGGCGAAAACTGGAATACCGAACTCGACAACGAATTGCGCGATGTGATTTTAAGCGAAAAATACGAAACCTTCGATGCTTTTGCTGAAGCAGAGCCACGTCTAGCAGGTCATTCGCTTTGGTATTTTCTGAATTTGCATTTTGATCGTTCTTATGTGTCGCGCTTGCTTTATCTCACACGCATCAATCGGAATCTAGAAACTGCTTTTGTCTATACTTTTGGAAGTCAATTAGAAAAGGCGAGTGAAAGTTGGCTATCCTATTTTAAAGGTCGCTACGAAAACGAAGCCAAAATAAATAATGAGCCAAAAGGAGAATTAATCAAGCTGCCAAATAAGCGCAATCTACCCGTCACACAACTCAAACTAAGCCCCGATGGTAGCAAGCTCCTATATGTGCTAAATGAAATCGGGAAACAACGCATCTACCTATACGATCTAAGGACGAACAAGCGCGAGCTCGTCTTCAAAGATGGTTTCCGTAATCCCTTTCAAGCAACAGACTACGACTATCCTTTGGTAGCATGGCAACCAAGCGGACGGGAAGTGACCATCCTCTATGAAAAACAGGATAAGCCCAAACTCCTTCGCTATGATGTAGCTACCAAAAAAAGTACAGAAGATGACCTTATCGCGCAATTCCACCGAGTATATAGCATGGAATATGTGGATGCTAGAACGCTACTTTTCTCGGCTACCGCGCAGGGCTTTTCGGATATTTATTTATACTACCCAACTACACGACAATCGCGCCGAATAACAAGAGATTATTACGATGATTTGGATGCTCAAGCAGTTCGAATCGGGAATAAAAAAGGGATTATTTGGGCTTCCAATCGCCCTGATTCTTCTTTGGTGCGCACAAAAATGGATTCCTTGCCTTCCATTGCCACCTTCGATTTATTTTATTATGATATCGAATCGCAAAGCGAAGAAGCCGTGCGCCTCACCCATACGCCTTTCGCCAATGAACGCCAAGCAGTAGGCATTGATACAACCTTTTTTGCCTTTCTTACTGATGAAACGGGCATCTATAATCAGGCGATGGGTTATTTGGAAGATTATATTCACCATTATGAGCATACTATCGAATTGATCGGTGGCGATGAAATTGTACTACATGCGGATTCTACCCTAGAGAGTATTGATTCTACGCAAATTGACACGAGCTATATCACCCCTATCATCAAGCAGCGTGCTATCAATTACTATACTTCCAATTTCAATCGGAATATGCTGCGTCAAAGCCAAGCAATTAGTGAAAATAAAACCGTGCAGCTTTTCTACGAAAATGGAAAATATCAAGTTTATGAGGATAAAATTCCTTTCAATGAAAAGATAGATGAGCCACAAGGAAGCTTACATCGAAAAATAGTGAACTTGCAAGCACGTAACACTCCCTCACTTGTCGAACCTGAATCGCAGTTGCTGAAGCGTGTAGAGAAAAAACGCCCCAAGAAAAATGAAGACAAAGAAGAGGAAGAAGGCGACTATTTCTTCCAATCGGACTTTGATGAAGTAGAAAGCAAAGCCGAAAAAGAAGCGACCGAAGAAGCAGAAGAAGGCATTGATTATGCAAACTTCTTCCAATCCGAATTCAAGGAAGAAGAGGAACAAATCTATCCTGAAAAGCCGAAACCAGAAGAAGAAAGCGAAGAAGAACTTGCGGTCTTTGAACTACCAAGTATAGCAGAACAGAATGCAAATCCAAATGTGAACAAAACAGGTTCCGAATCAGGTTTGCATCAGTTTCGGCCAGGACGTATCACGCCTTATCGCTTGCGCTTCCGCTCGAATATTTTAGCGATGCAACTTAATAATGATTTGCTATTTGGTGGACTCAACAACTATTCGGGTATCCCTTCTGATGTAGGTTATCCTTCGCCAGGTATTCTTACGAAAGCAACCTTCAAGGATTTATTGGAAGATTACGAAGTAGAAACTGGGGTGCGTTTTCCGACGACGTTTGGTTCAGGAGCAGAGTATTATTTAGTGATAGATGATAAGAAAAAACGCCTCGACAAGCAATACGCCCTCTATCGTAGGGCACAGCGTATTGATTTACCTACGCCCAATGGCTTGCCTATTTTGAGCCAAAAGCGCAATGAAGTACGTACTGTAATTGGGCAATTTGGGTTGCGCTATCCGCTTGATATTTTCCGAAGTGTACGCCTACGTGCGACCTTGCGTTCCGATGGCACTATTCCTTTAGCTTCGGATAGCACGATTTTAAATGCTCCTGTTTCTCGGGAACAACGCCTCGGTATTGGGCTAGAATATGTCTTCGATAATACGCTCGATGTTTCTTTAAATATCAAAAATGGAACGCGCTATAAAGTATATGCAGAAGTCGTGAAAGCCTTTCAGTTGCAGGTGCTAGATGGAGCAGGTTTTAATTTTAATAAAGGCGTGATGACGATACTCGGTTTCGATTTTCGGCACTATCAACGCCTCGATAAGAAATCGATCTTTGCAGTACGTGCAGCAGGGGCGAGTTCTTTCGGCTCGGAGCGTATTTTATTCCAACTAGGTGGAGTTAATCAGTGGTTATTTCCAGCCTTCAATCAGAATATTCCCTTACCTCCAGAAGATGGTTTGGCCTATCATGTTCCAGTTAATAATCTGCGCGGATTCCGTCTCAATATCAGAAATGGCAACTCTTATGCCCTTATAAATAATGAATTGCGCGTACCAATTTTGAGTTACTTTTTCAAAAATAAAAGTGCCTTCCTCCGCAATTTCCAAACGGTGGCTTTCTTCGATGTCGGAACGGCTTGGACAGGGCCTTCGCCTTTTGCAGAAGAGAGTCCTTTGAATACAAATACCTACACCAATGGACCTGTTCAGGTGCGCGTGAATTATTTTCGCGATCCTATTGTAGCAGGTTATGGCTTCGGGATTCGTACCATGCTTTTCGGTTATTTCCTTCGCATTGATCGCGGGTGGGGCATCGAAACACGTATTGTACAAGATCCCCGATGGTATTTCTCCTTCGGAACAGACTTTTAGGACGGTCGCCCTTTGGGCTTGACGGTGGACGGGCATCTGCTTCGCAGATTTGAGGGTAGACGGGAAATAATTTTTTCTGAAAGAAAAAAATCCGTCAAGCGCAACGACCATCAAGCCCCAAAGGGCAACCGTTAATCTTCAAGGAAGATTTTAGCCGTCCACCAATTCGTTTCGATGATAGCTTTATTCTTTTTGTAGAAATTGATTGCAGGTTCATTCCAGTCTAGGACTTGCCATTTTGCGAGTTGGCAATTTAAATTTTTGGCTTCTTCTAACAAAACATCAAAGAGTAGTTGCCCTACTCCATATCTGCGATAAGCTTCTTCTACCACAAAATCTTCTAAATAAAGCATTCTTCCTTTCCAAGTAGAAAAGGTTAAATAGTAGATACAAATGCCAATTACCTTCCCTTCCATTTCTGCTACAATCACATCGAACACGCCTTGTTTAAAATTTTCCTCATACACACTCAAGGCCGCCGTGAAGGCAGCTTCTTCCTTTTCGTATATCGCTAATTCGCGTACTAAATGATGGACTGCGGGTAAATCTTGGAGGCTTGCTTTACGAATATTTGCTTTCATTTTATTTATTTTTATTTAATCACCAAACACCAATGCAATCGGAAAATCCTGTGTATCGGGCGGATAAGTGGTAACAGGAGCTTGCTTTCGGTCTGTCAAGGCTTTCACGCGCTCTACCAAGTAGGCATCTAAGCTTTTGCAGGTGATTTTGCCTTTTTGCATCACGTCTGCACCGCCATTGAGTCCTTCTACGAGGGCTTTGGTGAATGCGCCATTTTTCCAGTGGCTACTTTCTAGAGAATATTGCCTACCTGTAGAGGAGGAAAACATAATTAGAAGTGTGCATTTCGGTCTTTTGTTTTCTGTGCGCCAAGTTTCCTTTTTGTTTTAGCTAGTTTTGGCGTGACCAAATAAATTTGGTCGTTACGAATAAGTTTCTATTTCTAGTTGGTCTGCTGCTTTTGGAGTAATCGGTTTTAAACCTCTGCTATTTTCTTCTAGCACTTCGGTATAACCATCGGCAGTAGCTCGGGTATCAAGCGGTGCAAACGCACTGGCTTGTGCATAAAAAAACACTTGTTCTTTGCCTAGTGGTGCGCTTACTTCAAATTCGTTGAGTAGTTGCTGCTTGCCCACTTGGGGCTTGGGTATTTCCAAGTCATTGTGCAACAAAATGGTGCGTCCATCTGCCAATTTGTAGAGGACTCTCACATGGCAGGGCTGTGTCACTTTATAGAACAATTGCAGGGTTTCGCCTGCTCGAAAGCGTAGATTTTCTTTGCCTTTATTGGTGGAGCAATGAATGGCGAGTGCGGTATTGTTGGGTATTTCTAACTTTTTCAGCAATTCCAGTAAACTCAAGGTGATTTTTTGTCGCTGTATATTAGCATCACCCAACGAAATGATGTCCATTTGGATTTGTTGTTCCAAATTGCTCCATCTGGCAGAAAGGTGTAGTAGTTGGGTTTGTAGTTCCGTAGGTTGCAGCTCCGTCGATTGCGCTACTAATTGCTTAATTGTTTTTCCTGTTTGTCCTGCTGCTATCTGTTGTTGTAGTTCTAAAACGTCTATTGCCATGTGGTTGGAGGTTTTTTTTATTGTTTTTCAAATGTAAGGACTGTTTTTGATTTTTCATTGTATAGGGCATGATTTGTTGGAGTTCAGGTGTAATGATCTATAGCCTAAATCCTACACATCCAAGCGAAACTGCGGCTCTGCCAAACCCACCGTATTCCGATAAATATCTTCTAGTTCAATCGTTGCATCTATGGAGTGCAGGTAGATGGATTGCTCTAAGCCAATCGTAGTCCGCATTTGCCAAAGTCCTTTCTCTGCTCTGAAAAGGGTGTCTATGACGGGTTGATATTGGTCAATGAGTATATATTCGCAAAAGGAATCTAGGGAACAGTATTTATGGAATTTATCGCCTCGGTCGTAGCCTTGCGTTGATTTGGAGAGGACTTCTATGACGAGTTTGGGGTTGGTAATAACAGATTCACTATTTTTATACAGCTTTGTCTCACCACAAACTACCATGCCATCAGGGAAAACAAAAGAGTTGGTTTTTTCGATGTAGACTTTCAAATCATTATTGAATGGTCTGCAATCAGAACGTCCTTTCAAAGCGGCACGAATTTCACCATTGATATTGTTGCCTATAGAACTATGATTACGTGTTCCTCCAGCCATCATCACAACTTCGCCATTGTGATATTCTAGGCGTTCATCCGATTGCTCTAATAGGTCGAAATAGGCTGCTATGGAATGCTGTTCTATTTTTATTGCTTGCATTGGTGGTGCTTTTGTCTTGCAATTTAAGCAATTTTTCCCCTAAACACAACAAGCGTCAAAGACCGTAGCCCTTGACGCTTGTTGAAAAAAGAACAAAAAACGTTCAGAAGTTTACTCCACCACACCCTGCACCAAAAGCGATGCCTCATTATTCAGTACTTCGATAAAGCCTTGTTCGATATTGAATTGTACGTTTTCGCCATTGTCTTTCACGATAGTCACTGGGCCAGCTTCTAGTGCCGACACAATAGCTGCGTGATTGTTCAATACTTGAAACTGCCCCAATACGCCCGGTACTTGTACCGATTGGATAGGACCTTCAAAAATAGAACGTTCAGCGGTTAAGACGGAAAGATTCATGTTATTATAGATATGAGTTAAGAGTGATGAGTAATGAGTAATGAACCATATTCATCACTCATCACTCATAATTCATCATTACGCTTCTGCTTCTGCTAGCATCTTATTACCAGCTTCAATTACTTCGTCGATTGTTCCTTTCAAGTTGAAAGCAGACTCTGGATACTGATCCATTTCGCCATTCAAAATCATCTTGAAACCACGAATCGTCTCCTCGATGCTTACGAATACGCCTTTCATACCCGTGAACTGCTCCGCTACGTGAAACGGCTGTGATAGGAAACGCTGTACGCGACGTGCGCGAGATACCGCTTGCTTATCTTCGTCCGACAATTCTTCCAGACCAAGAATCGCGATAATATCTTGTAATTCCTTATAGCGCTGTAGGATGTTGATTACGTCCTGTGCTATTTGGTAGTGTTCTTCGCCGATGATTTCTGGCTTCAAAATTGTTGAAGTAGAATCCAATGGATCGATTGCTGGGTAAATCGCCTGTGAAGCTAATTTACGACTTAGTACCGTTGTTGCATCCAAGTGTGCGAAAGTCGTCGCTGGTGCTGGATCCGTTAAATCATCCGCAGGTACATATACTGCCTGTACCGAGGTGATAGAACCACGCTTGGTAGAGGTAATACGCTCTTGCATCACACCCCTCTCGGTTGCCAATGTTGGTTGGTAACCCACGGCTGATGGCATACGACCTAGTAGTGCCGATACCTCAGAACCCGCTTGTGTGAATCGGAAGATATTGTCGATGAAGAACAAGATGTCACGACCACCAGTTGGGTCGTTCATGTCTCCATCGCGATAGTATTCTGCTACGGTTAGTCCAGAAAGTGCAACTCTTGCACGCGCTCCAGGAGGCTCATTCATCTGACCGAAGATAAAGGTTGCTTGAGACTTCTCTAGCTCCTTCTTATCTACTTTAGATAAATCCCATCCGCCTTCTTCCATCGAGTGCATGAACTTCTCCCCATACTTGATGATACCAGATTCTAACATCTCGCGCAACAAGTCATTTCCTTCCCGCGTACGCTCACCCACTCCTGCGAATACAGAGATACCTTCGTAACCGAGGGCGATATTATTAATCAATTCCTGAATCAAAACGGTCTTACCTACACCTGCACCACCGAACAATCCTACTTTTCCACCCTTTGCATAAGGCTCAATCAAGTCGATTACCTTAATACCAGTGAATAGTACTTCTGTTGCTGTAGAAAGCTCCTCATAGGTAGGTGGCTTGCGGTGAATAGGACGAGCATGCTCATCTTTAATCACTGGTCCGATACCATCAATAGGTTCTCCTACTACATTGAATAGGCGACCTTTGATTTGGTCTCCTACAGGCATTGCGATTGCTTTTCCTGTATCCACTACGTCCATGCCGCGGGTCAAACCATCTGTAGCATCCATCGCGATTGCACGAACACTGTCTTCTCCGAGGTGACGTTGTACTTCTAGTACGAGCGTTTCACCACTAGTACGCTTGATTTCTAATGCGTTTAAGATTTCTGGCAATACAGAACCTTCCGCAGAAAACTCAACGTCCACTACAGGTCCGATAATTTGCTTAACTCGACCGATGTTAGCCATAGGAATTGTATTTTGAAAGTAATTTTGAATGTCAAATTCTGAACCTGCCCGACTGGCAGGCGGGTTTTGAATAATTGAAACTTAAAATTCAAAATCAGAATGCTATATTGTTGATTACCAAGCTCTTAAAAAAGCTTTAGAAATCCCTTTTTTAACAGTTTGTTAATTTTGCTGCAAATGTAATGATTCTTTGCTTAAAAAAGACGTTTGTACGCAAAATTTTATTTGCTGAATTTTGTGTTTTTTCTGTGCTTTTTGTATTACAAGGATTTTCTTTGATTTGTTGGGGGAATTAGGGCTTTTTGCGGAATTTTATTTGGGTAAATTATAGTATTCTTTCAAGAAAAACATTCTTAAAACAGGTGCAAATTAGAAGCAAGTGAGTTGCTAGAACATAAAATGGATGTCCAACTAAGCGTCATCAGCAAAGAAGATGCCGCAACGGTGAATAAAATATTGGATACAATTCGGGGGTGATGTTATTTGATAGGTTTTTTATACGACTGATAACGGTAATATTTTGGTCTTGAATCAATGCGTACATGCAACCAATAGACCCCTAATCCAGCAGTGCTTAACCACTTTGGAGCTTCTCCAATGGCTTGTTCATATTCTTGAGCGACGATCTTCCAAAAAGCTATTTGTTGCGTAGATGATGCATTTCGTACAAATTTTGCTAAGTGTGCATAACAAGCAGGTTTTTCTATTTTAGTAGGAACGACCAATTGAGCATCGCCTCTCAGATTCGAGAAGGTAACAACCTTCTTTCCTGCTACAAAATATGTGCTGAAAGATGTTTCATCGGCTTGTATATTTGGGAGTATGCTACTATTTACTAACACAAATTCAAATTCTTCGTGGAGTCTATCTATCGTGATTGGCTTCACTTCCCAAAAATACCCTGCATACTTATTTGATTTCAGTAGCTCAATAAAAAAGTTACTAAATTCAGTTGATTCCTTCAAGAGTTGAATCCACTCTGCATACGTTATCACCTTATCCTTTTGTGTGATTCGATATTTCGTCACTTCGCCTGCTAAGGTTACTTCAATTCTTTTCCACATGAGGTTTATTGTTTTATCAAACTAATTGATGCAGCTTCGCGTATTGCAAAAGCATAATGGTTTTTCCATCTTTTATTTCTCCAGTATCAATCATATTGTAAGCAGTCTCAAAATCTAGCTCTAGTACTTCTATATTTTCTTGTTCTTCTTCCAATCCACCACCTTCGCTCACTTTCATATCTTTGGTGTAGGCTGCTACAAAAAAGTAAAGGATTTCGGTGACAGAACCTGGTGACATATAAGACTCGAATATCTTCCGAACATCAGAAACTTTATAGCCTGTTTCTTCTTCGGTTTCTTTCCGAATGCAATCTTCTGCATTGTCTTTGTCCAGTAAGCCTGCACAGGCTTCGATTAACATGCCATTTTCATTACCATTTACATAGGTAGGCAACCTAAATTGTCGAGTTAAGATTATTGTTTTTTGTTCGGTATTGTATAGCAATATGGTCGCACCATTGCCTCTATCATAAGTTTCTCTAGATTGGGTTTCCCATGTGCCATCGGCTTTCTGGTAGTCATAGGTTATTTTATTGAGAGTGTACCAATTATCCGATAGTAGTTCTGTCTGCTTAATTTTAATGCGTTCGTTTTTCATTAGACTTGTTCCTCTTTAAGCTATCACATCCTCCATCGTATATAAGCCTGCGCTTTGCTGCTGCACCCATTGGGCTGCTCGAATTGCGCCTTTAGCAAATATTTTCTTGGATAATGCGGTGTGTTTAATTTCTAAAATTTCATCTTCTCCTGCAAAAATAACGCTGTGTTCGCCCACTATAGTACCGCCGCGCAAACTGTGCATCCCAATTTCTT
>CALGLY010000281.1 GCA_937959095.1 uncultured Saprospiraceae bacterium | reverse complement strand
TTATAAAGGCGTGGCGGTAGGCAAATCAGAAATTACAGTCAATATAGATAAGCAAGGGGTTGTACGCTTCGTTGCCACCGATTTTAAGGCAGGTATTGAATTGGAAACTACCGTTCCGCTCATTACTGCACAATTTGCCTCTTCTATGGCGCTGCAGCAAATGAAAGCAACTGGAAATATGTCTTTCCAGAAGACCACTTTGATAATAGATTGGTATAAAGGTGCAGCTCGTCTTGCTTTCCAAATAAACACTATTGCAGATAACCCAATGGGAGAATGGCAAGTGAAAATGGATGCCCTGACTGGCGAGATTTTCGAATCTATGGATGTAGCTCATTACTATGATGATGGCTGCGGAAAACATGGACATTCCCATAATACGCCTAGATATAATAGCTCTACAGGAGAAGCGTTTTTTGCAACAGGTACAGGGCCTGTTTTTGATCCAGATCCACTTTCTTCTGCTACTACTACCTATGGCACTGGTGGCTATACAGACGGTAATGATGCGGATACTCCTGATTTAGCGAGTCAAGTATTTACTTATACCCTTCAAGATATTACACTTACTGGTGGTACTTATTCTTTAGTAGGTCCCTGGGCGCAAATCGTAGACTTCGACGCGCCTAACAAGGGTTTGTTCACACAAAACAGCTCTACTTTCAACTTCAATAGAAGCGATGATGGATTTGAAGCGACTAATGTATATTACCACATAGATTGGTCAATGCGCTATTTAAATGTGACCTTAGGTTGTGCTATTACGCCTACTCAATATACTGGTGGTGCAAAGTTTGATCCACATGGTTCAAATGGAGCTGATAATTCATTTTATACTGGTGCAACAGGGCAAGTGTCTTTCGGAGAAGGTTGTGTGGATGATGGAGAGGACTCTGATGTAATTCACCACGAACTAGGGCACGGATTGCACGATTGGGTAACTGGTGGAAACTTATCACAAGTAGATGGACTGAGTGAAGGTTCGGGCGATTATTGGGCTGGTTCTTACAACCGTAGCATAGGCAATTGGACTCCTGCTGACCCACAATATTATTGGATATTCAATTGGGATGGACATAATGAGTGTTGGAATGGACGTTCTACGGATTATAGACCTGGTTATCCCGGCGGTTTGGTAGGACAAATCCACACCGATGGTCAGATTTGGGCAACCTGTATGCTTGATGTATGGGAAGACCTTGGACAGCAAGCAACCGATAAAATATTTTGGGAAGGGCTAAGTATGACCAATGGTTCTACGAGCCAAAATGATGCGGCCAATGCGGTGTATCAAGCAGCTATCAATTTAGGCTATACGACTACACAGCTTCAAGATATTCATACTGCCTTGACTGCTTGTGGATATACCTTGCCAGCACTACCACTACCGCTTGCCGAATTTATGACGACAGAGGATAGTGTAATAGAAGGTAATGGTTGTACTTCTCAAACCGTAGATGCTATGGTTGTTGTACGTTCAGCACCAAGCGCAAATACTACGGTTACTATTTCTGCACCTGCTGGTGTTACAGTAGCGCCAACGACTCTGACCTTCACACCTGCTAATTATAACACACCGCAAGCTGTAAGCATTACAGTAGATGCCGATGCTGTAATAGAAGCAGCAGAAACGATCGTACTTACAATTACTTCTGCATCAGGCGGAGGGATTTCAGTAGGTTCAGATGATACCTTTACTCTTACAGTAAACGATGATGATTTCGCACCCACCACAGGAGGTACGGGAGCATTAATCAGCGAAAACTTTGACGGAGGTCTTGGAGCTTGGACGGTGGTAGATGGTGGTAGTACAACTGATACATGGATGCCCGTAACTACTTATGATGGTGGCACAATGAATGGCTCAGGTTTTGTTATCTCAGATAGTGATGATGCTGGAAGTGGCACGACAGTCGATGAATATCTTTATTCTCCAATAGTTAATGCTGCAGGAGCAACCAATATGACATTGAATTTTGAGCAATACTTCCGAGTATATACAGGTGGTACTTCTGAAACAGCTACCGTAGAAGTATATGATGGAGCGACTTGGCAGAATGTTTATACGCTTACGCAAGCATCCGGCACACAGGGTGCATGGAATGCTGCAGATGCGCAGGCTATTTCTATTCCAGATGCTTATGCAAATGCCAACTTGCAAGTTCGCTTCCGTTTCCAAGCAGCTTGGGATTACTGGTGGGCAATTGACAATGTAGAGCTTACAGGAACAGTAAGTATCATGGTACAGAGTCCTGTAAATACAGGTTCGGGCGATCAAGAATATCTTGGACCAAATGAGGAAGTATACTTCTATGATCCTGCTACAGGAGATATCATGGCGCGCATCAAGAACCTAACAGCACATGACTATGGTTGTACAACAGTAGAAGTAGAACGTGCAGGTACAGGTGCTAGTAATGGATGGGATGCTGGCGCGACCAACTATGTGGTAGACAAGACCTTCCAAGTCACGCCTACTAATCCGAATGCTGCGGGTAATTTCGAAATTAGCTTGTATTATACCGAAGCAGAAATTGCAGGTTGGGAAGCTGCATCAGGCTTAGCGCGTGCCGATTTAAAACATGTGCACAGCATGAATAATATGCCAACGCCAATGACTGGAGATGGACAGGCTTATCTCGCAACTACAGTAGGAGCTTATGGAACAGATTGGACATACACGGCTTCGTATAGCGGTACAGGCTTCGTCGATTTTGGATTAGCGATAGAAGAAGCAAGTTTAGCGATTTCGCCTAAAGTCTTTCTACAAGGACCACTTAGTGGTATGGCGATGGCAGATGATTTGCGTGCAGGTGGCTTAGTGCCTACAACCGAGCCTTATTCAGGTACAGGTTATTCCTTCGTTGCTGGCGGCGGCGGTGAAAGCACCACAGCAGGAGTATTAGCCGTAACGGGTACAAAAGCTGTAATTGATTGGGTAGTAGTAGAAATACGCGATGCGGCTGGAACTACAGTCCTATCAAGTCGTTCTGCTTTGCTTCTAGCGGATGGTACAGTAGTCGATACAGATGGAGTATCTCCTGTTAAGCTTGCTGCTGTAGTAGC
>CALGLY010000280.1 GCA_937959095.1 uncultured Saprospiraceae bacterium | reverse complement strand
TGATAATTGATAATTGATAATTGATAATTGATAATTGATAATTGATAATTGATAATTGATAATTAGGGTAAATACGTGGAGTGCTTTTCACTAAAAAACTTATTTTAAGATAATTTACTAACAAACCTTGCTTTTTTGATTACGATAAGACAATCTATAAGAATACTGAGTCATGACAAATAACGATATTTTACGCCGTCTTCGCTATGCTTTTGATTATAATGATGATAAAATGATGGAGCTTTTCGCGCTTGGTGGCTATCCTGCTACGCGTGCAGAAATCAGCGATTGGCTAAAAAAAGAAGATGACGAAGCAGCACAGTCTCTATATGATATAAAACTAGCTACTTTTCTAAATGGACTTATCATCAGTATGCGTGGTGCAAGAGAAGGTGGTCCACCAAAACCAGAAAAGACGCTGAACAATAATATGATTCTCCGAAAATTAAAAATTGCCCTTAATCTTAGAGATGAAGGAATCTTAGCGATTTTTGATTTGGCTGATTTGGAAGTGAGCAAACATGAGTTGAGTGCCTTATTTCGCAAACCTACGCAAAAGCAGTATCGCCTCTGCAAAGATCAGTTTTTGCGAAATTTTATTTATGGACTCCAATTGAAGCATCGAAGACCGAAGGAATAATCGGATGAAATAAAGTTCAAATTCAAGTGTCAAACGCAAGTTCAAGTTAAAATTGAGTTTGATTCTTGCGCTTGTACTTGCACTTAAAAATTTGCAATTTCTTCCAAAGTTCAACTATTGCTATACCAAAAAAGATTCCCCTTGAACAAGTCGTCCAAAGGGAATCCATTTACATAGTTTGCTTTATCATATACACATAAAAAGAGCCTTTTGCTATTCGGCTGAATCTATTTTTATCTTGCTGTAACGACTACATCAATACGACGGTTCGCTGCGCGACCTTCTGCTGTAGCATTATCACCTACTGGATTTGCATCTCCGTAACCCGTTGCACCCATACGATCTACAGCAACACCTTTTCCTACTAGGTAAGCACGTACAATATCAGCACGGTCTTGTGAAAGTGTTTTATTTTTATCTGCATTACCCGTATTATCGGTGTAACCCTCTACATTAATCTTCACTTTAGGATATGCATCCATCATAGTTGCTAGATTATCCAATTGTTCCTTAGATTCTTCCGCCAATTTAGCAGAGCCTGTAGCAAATGTCACCTTATCGAATGTGAAACGACCATCGCCATCACCACTACCAGATAAGAACTTAGACATTCTATCACCAAATGAACCAATTTCAAATGTTAATGCACCCAACTTCTCACGAGCTGCTTTTGCTGCACCAGTAAGTGCATCTCCTGCGCCTTCTACTACATCACCTGTTGTTTCTACTACGGTAGTTGCTGCATCTTTTGTAGCATCTACGGCGTTCTCTGTAGTTTCTGTTACTTTATTCGCCACATCTCCTACTGCACCATCGCAGCCACGTAGGAAATAAGCACCTAGAAGACCTAATAATAATAAGCCTAACCAAGGTAAGATCTTACCAATACCGCCGCTTGCTTTTTCTGTTGTTTGTGTAGCTGCTGTACGTGTAGCAGTAGCCGTTTCGCGAACAGTATTTGTTGCTCTACTTGCTGTTTGCTTTACACCATCGCCCAAGTCAGCTAAACCTAATGAGCTAGAAAGGGAAGCCAAACCGCTAGGCATCATTTTTCCAATAAAGCCACTTTGACCTTTCAGCAAATCAACTAAACCCGTAACACCTAAGTTATTCGTCTTTACTTGCTTACCGATTACGCTCATCAATAATGGAGCAGCCATTGATAATAATGACTTAGAAGAACCTTTACTCACACCACTGAAACTAGCGATAGCATTTACTATGCCTCCTAGTTTATTTCCTGCTAACATATCCAAAATACCACCACCGCTTTTCAGCAAGTTAGTTGTCTTTTGTCCGCCGCTGAATAGACCAGCCACGTCATTTAGTGAACTTCCGTCGAAGCCACCATCTTTTATTGCATTGAAAAGTGCATTTGCACCTGAATTATTTCCTGCTTTTTTAGTCATTGTACCCAATAATGCAGGAAGGATACCACTAATAGCGGATTCTGTCTTTGACTCGGTTTCACCTAAGAAAGAACTCGCTTGCTTAACTAATGAATTACCTAATTGACCTTGAAGAATCTCGATTAAATTAACTGCCATGATTTTGTTAAATTAGTTCGTTTTGATGTATTTGTAAACTGATTTAAGTGCCAGCGAATTTTCGCATGACACCATTTTAGACGTTAAAAAAGGCGATAGGTACAATAAAACCAGCGAGTTATATAAAAATTCACGTTTGTTTAATATTCTTTTGTGACAGGCAAAAAACAATTTATCGGATAGCAAGATCATTTCATCGGATATTAGGATTCATTCATCTGTAAATTTGTAATAGTAGCTCCTATTAAATTAAGTTTGTATAAACAGCTTGAAAACCTTTCTTTTAACCCTTTGTTAAGGTTTCAGTTAATAATTTAGCTGTGCTAAGCCTATCCTACGATGCCAAACAGCTTGAAAATTTGACTAATTGGAAAATTTGAAAATTTAAATAAGGTACTTTTGGAATTAAAGCCTTTATATATTAAGGTGTCCCATGTCCCATATCCTAATTTTCAAATGTCCGAATTATTATCTAGAGCAAATGCTA
>CALGLY010000279.1 GCA_937959095.1 uncultured Saprospiraceae bacterium | reverse complement strand
CAGGGACAAGCCGATTGGCAGGCAAAAACAATAATCATTTCGGTATCAAATGCTTTAGCAGAAAATGCAAAAAGGGGCATTGTACCAATTTTACAGATGATTCGCACAAGGACTTCTTCCGTAGTTTTGAGACGGCTTGGGAAAGCTATCGCGCTCATAGTTTGCTTTTGCAAAATGATCGCTATCAAGGCTTGTATCGGTTGAATAGTAAAGATTATAAAGCTTGGGCGAAGGGTTTGCTAAAAGCAGGCTATGCTACCGATAAGCGGTATGCGAAAAAGCTGATAAACTTGATAGAGGAGTTGCGGCTGGATGTGTATGATTCAATGTAAAATGTAGAACGGAAAGATGTAGAATAAATGTGTCCGAGCTTTTATTCTACATCTTTCAGTTGACAACGCACGAGTCCTTACAACATAACTTATCGTTTCCGTGTCCAAGTGACGCTACGCCCGAAGATAGGCGCACCAATGTAGCCCCGCAAGACTAGGTGATTCGCATCTTTGAGGGTAATTTGCCCCCAATATTTTTTCCCATCTTGGCTGTTATAAATCGTGCCATTTTTCCAAGTTCCCTGCCCATCGAACTCAAAATTTTCGAGAAAATCATAGTCGGTGAAGAGTCGATTGCGCTTGCTCTTATCAGGGTTGAGCGTATCGCGTTTCGGTTCTCCGTTGGGTAGATTTGGTTCTGCCATCCATGCTATTCTGCCATAGTATAAGCCATTTTTTTTATGTATAGCTACGGTAGCATCTTTATCCGTGACGTACCACTCCCCTAATATGTCGTCGGATTGTGTTGGAGAATTTGAACTACTAGAAAAGCTTAGTAAGGTAATTAGAATTACACTTAAATAGAATAGTCTTTGCATTTCGTATATGGATTTTTCTTAATAAAACACCTTTTCAACGCAAAGAGTAAGGCGCGTGTTTTGGGAATTGAAGAGATTAACAATTCTTAGTTTGTATAGTGGAATATAGGCTGTTTGGTTTTTATCAAATCGCCTTATAAAGCCCAGTATGTTAAGTGGGATACAGCTTTTGTTGTAGCTGGAAGAGGTTGATTTTTTTGGCTGCTCCTCTTATTTTAATCCATTCGTGATGTTACATGGAAAATATCACCAATCTCTTTGTTGAGAAAATCACAAACTTTTTCTGCAATAAACTCATGATAAGTTATACTTTGAATAAATGTATATTTGCCAATTGCTTTAATTGAATAACCGTCACCAAAAGAAGATGCAAAACCTAATTTTTTCAAGCCTCTAAGATATTTATTTCTTGGATTATAACTCTTAATTGAAGCAAATCCACAAGCATCACGAACATCATAATTACCATTTCTATTCGCCATAAATTCTTTTTCAGCATTTGGTGTTATTTCTTCTTTTGCTATTCTTATTATTTCAGATAACCTATTGAGATTTTCTTCATCTAATTCTTCTAATTTAATTTCAAAATATGCTTCTCTATCTAAGTCCTCAATTCTTGAAAAATCTTTATTTGATAGTTTCCCAATATTCAATATTGATATTTTTTTTTGTGTAAAAGGCTTTCCAAATGGATTGCTTTCAGAATCTAATTGATGTTGTACTAAATCGAATAATTCATTAGCTTCATCTTCAGAGTTTACTATCAATATTACTTCTTCATTGTTATAATCTCTATCAAAAATATTGAAAATCTCAACTTCTTGTATTTCATATCCATATTCAACTATCGTATTGTGTAGAATATCATCTTTTCTCTTGATACGCCATTCTCTTTCATGTGTCCAGTCAATTTTTCTTTCACCTAAATCAAAAGAGACTAGCCTATACTGTTCCTTTAATGGTAAATGCTTAGAGTCTAAAATACGCTTGATATTATTATTTTCTACATATTTTAATTTTTGTGTATCTGAAAGTCCATATATGGCTGGTCTAGCACCAAATTTGTATGCTTCATTTTTCTTTATTGCAATTCCATAAGTTGTAACAGAATTTGAACGCCTTTTTCTGGTATAATTAACCAAAGAAATTAACGGCATTTCAGTTAGACATATAACTGGTTCTCCACCGAACAATGTTGTTTTACCTTTTCTAAAAGAATATCCATATCTTATTCCACATTCTTTTATAATATTTTTCAAGCATTCAAAAGCGGACATCTTAGAATATCCGTAAGGTAGTTGGTTGGTATAATCTAATTCTTGATAAACAGAACCATCATCTAATCTTTTTTCATATTCAATTATTGGTTGATTTTCATCTGTAACATCTTTTGTGAAATGTATCAACCACTTTGTCATATCAGTTCTTTCCATTTACTTTTATTTCTAGTAATATCTAACTCGCTAAAAACCACTTGATTTGTTAGATTGATATTCCAAATATTTTTATCTAAAGCACCAAAAATAAATCTTACCATGTAAATAAACAAGTAAACCAATCAAATCCCAAAACACCGCACTTTTCTTCACAAATCACCACCGTCAAAGCCAGTAAACATTGATTTTTCGTAAGCGAGAAAAAACAGTAAAGAAAAGTAGCCATACTTTAACCGATACTGTTACAACACCTTCAAAAAATCCTATTTCATCCCAAGTGTAGCAATTCTACCAAATACCCGTTCATTTTAACAGTTCACCCAAATAGAAGGACAACTGACTAAGCCGCCTCTTTTTTCTATACCAAAAAGTAGGTAGAAGAAGTTTCAGAAGCCTAATTTCGTAGTATAAAATTTATTCGACGCTCCAGATTATTATCGTGGAGTAAACATTCTTAAGAAAAAGATTAATACTATTCTATATGAAAAATGCACGAATCCTATTCCTCCTTTTTGCAGTCCTTTCCTTGACTGCTTGTGATAAAACAAAGGTGGCAGAACTAGAAGGACAATTAGCAGAAAAAACAAATCAGGTTAGCCAACTCGAAAAGCAAATTGAGCATATGCAAAGCACCAATGCGGGCTTGCTCGATAGAATGTCGGATCTTTCTATTGTGAATAAAGAAGGCGCGGAAAGCATAAAAGAATCGCTGAAATCTATGAATCAGCAATACTCTTTTATTCAAGATTTGACGACCAAAGTACAAAAGAAGGATTCGCTAAACCTAGCTTTAGTGATGAACTTGAAGCAGTCGCTAAGTGATGTAGCAGCAGAGGATTTGGAGGTAGAAGTACGAGGTGGCGTGGTCTATGTTTCTATTTCGGATAAGATGCTATTCACGACAGGAAGCTCGAAAATAAATGATAAAGCAAAATCGGTACTTGGTACGCTTGCACAGGTTATTAATGACCAAGACGACTTGAATATACTAGTGGAAGGGCATACCGATAATGTGCCAATTTCAAGAAAAGGAATGGTGGATAATTGGGATTTGAGCGTAAAGCGTGCAACTTCGGTAGTGCGTACTTTGCAGCGGGATTATTACGTTTCACCTGAACGCCTAACCGCAGCAGGTCGCGCAGAATATGTACCAAAGGCAGATAATGAAACCGCAGCAGGTCGTGGTAAGAATCGTCGTACAGAAATCATTTTCACGCCGCGCCTCGATCAGTTTTTTGAGATGTTGGAAGCTCCTGAAATGAAAGGATAAGTAAGCACCAAACTTGTTTGGTGTATCTGAGGTAGTATAAAAAAAATTAAGGGCTTATTTCTTACCTAACCCCTAACACGAGCAGGTGATGGATAAAAAATTCGTCATCTGCTTCGCTTTTTTAGAAACAACAAAACCAATAATCCTATCAAGCTCAAAAGAACTAACCACCACCATTGAAAAGTACTTACTTCAAGCGCATTCATACTACCAATAGGCGTGAAGCCTGCCCAATAGTACGGATGTGGATGAATACCTTCGTCGAGAAAGCGTTTTTTTGCTAGCCAGAGTGCTTCATCTTTTGATTTTCCTGTCTGAAGTTGTTCGTAGAAATCAATCATCAAGTTGGCTGTTTCTTGGTCATTTACGCGCCAAAGCGTCGTGATGACACTTCGCGCCCCTGCATAGGAAAAAGCACGAGCGAGACTGATGATGCCTTCCCCTTTATTGAGTTTGCCCAAACCTGTTTCGCAAGCGGATAGCACGACCATATCGGCATTTAGGGGCGTATTATATAAATCGCCAACAAAGAGCAATTCGTCCTCATCGAGTGCCTTATTGGATGCTTGTGTGAAGGCAATATAGGAGTAATCAGGCTGCTCATCATTCATGCGGGCATGCGACGAAAGATGCAAATAGCTATAGTCTGTTGCCAAGTCTAAAAAGCGTTGTTTCGTAGCGGCAGCTCCATAAATGCTTTCCCCACCCCAAAGCTTCTGCACTGCTTCTACTTCGCGCTTATTATGCAGTAAAGGACTCAAGCCAGTACGACTATCTACCACGCTTCCTCTATTATTAGAAGCTGCGCCTTCTCCGAAACTAGGTGCGAAAGCCAATACCTTATTATAAGTAGGTGCAATTGCCATTTCATTCATAGTATGTAGCAAAGTGGCAGAATAGGTATAGCTCAATTGATGCTGTCGGACAAGATAGGGATGACTATAATATTGTGCATATTCTGTTTCGGGGACTGTTTTTGTCAGCAAAGCATCAAAAGGAATATAGCCTAAAATGCCATCTGGGACAAGGATGAGTTGGGGCGCAAGTTCTTCTTGAATGGGTTGTAGCAGCTTCTCATATAATTGCCAAGCATGGGTGCAATACGCCTTATCCAAATCAGTTTCACCTTGCTGTGGAGTAGTATATTTTCCATAAATACCTGTGCGAAGTCCTTCAATCCAGTCGGCTAAAGGGAAATCTAGTGGGAGTGTATAAGCACTCGACCTACCTGATTTTGGAATGTAAAAAATATACATTTTTTCTTCGCCTACAAAGTACTGTATCATTGCCTGATTGGGGCGCAATAATTCCGCTTGTACCTGTTCCAAATCGGTGATGGCAGTAGAATATTTAAGCGCGTGATAGCTTGCATATTCATTTTCGAGCGTATCTATTAGGCGTTCTAGCTGTCTATTGGTGGTGACTAATACGCTGCGAATACTTTCTTTTTGCTCTTCGGGAGTATTCAATAATTCTTGTTCTATATCCTGAATGATGCCACGCAAAGTACGCTCTCGCTCTAGCAAGTCGGCGGGGATATTAGCACTTATTTTTGCTTGATTTTCTTTGATTGCATCCAAAAGAATAACCGCTTTAGAACGCTCCACGAAGTTGAAGGCATTCTTCAAATAAGTCGTATTCTTCGATTGGGCATATAAATCCAAATTTGTTTGAATAGCGCGCTCAAAAATAATTTTTGCTTGATTTGTAAGGAATGCCTTTGATTCATCTGATTCAAAATCGAGGCGTACTTGATCTATGAATTGCGCGATCGTATCGTAAGTAAGTACGGAAGCTTCCAAGTAAGTAGTCGTTTTTTCGACTTTACTTAATTCATGCAAGCTAACCGCTTTATCATCTAAGGAAATGATAAGACTTGGTTTGTTTCCTAGCACCGTGCTGGTACTACTCGGATTATCAAAAAAATCATCGCTTCTGAAAGCAGGCACGAGCAGCTGAATTGATTGTTGATAATCCTTCAATGCCTTAGCATAAGCTTTTTGTGCGCCATACATCTCTGCGCGATTGTGCAAGACCAAGGAATGTAAGCTAGGATTATCGAGTTGCTCTGCAATAGCTAGGGCTTTGGCTGCACTTTGTTTGGCTTCTTGAAGTAAGCCCTGTCGGTGATAAACCCCAATGAGATTAGCATAGTTTTGTGTAATTTCAATCTTTCTATCTGCTTTATAATTTTCATTTGTTTCAAGCGATTTGGTGTAATAAACTTGTGCTTTTGGGTCATCCTTTAGCAATTCATAAGCAATAGCGAGGTTATTGTAGTTGTTTGCAATACGCCAAATATCTCCTGTGTCCTTATCTTGAATAGCTTCTAATTGTTTCAGGCTTTTTTCAATGAAAAAAATCATTTGTTCCGCATTCTGTTTGCGCTTTTCATGTAAATACCTATAGTCATACATCTGCGCCAATTCCCAGGGATTATCGGGATATACTTTTTCGCAGAGGTTTTGAGCAATAGTGAGATAGGTATCTGCTTTTTTTGTATCTTCTTGTTCGGAGAAAATATAGCCCAATTCTCTATACAAATCGGCTAATAGTGAAGTGTCCGTAGCGGGGTTTTCTAGGTTCAAATCAAGGGCTTGCTGCAAGGCAACCTGTGCATTATCCAACTCATTGAGTGCGACATAGGAATTTCCAATATTGCGATAGCCTTTTATTATTTTAACATGATGAGGAGGAAATACTTCTGCTCGAATCTGAATAGCATTTTCCCAAGCAGCAATCGCTTCATGCTCTTGATCGAGATAATAGTGATGTATACCTAGGCGGTGGTACGCTTCGGCAAAGGTCGTGTCATTTGCAAGTGGTACACGTGTTTTTTCAAGGGCTTCTCTTAGTAATAAGGCCGCTTTATCATCGTCCTCATAGCCTTTCGATTGCTGAATGATGGATTCAAGATATTGCTTGTATTCCCCATTCTGGAAATAAGTAATGGCATCCTGATTTTCTTGTGCCAATAGAGCTGTACTACAAAAAGTAAGTAAAAGGAGCGCGAAGATTCTAATCATAGGTACTGCTTGTTATTTTGAACTCTTATTTTTGGTTCAATCTATCTCGTCAAATAATAAGTGCTATTAGACATGACTCCCAAATGATTTCGATGTCGCACGACTACATAATAATCATCGGCTGGCACATCTCCGAAGAGTACCGCAGAGACTCCATCTGTATCTACTACATCGCCATCGCGTTGCAGGAGTGCGGCTCGCGTGGATATAATAGTGGATGGATTGATTTTATCTCTCAATTCTACCAATACCCAATCAACGGTTTCATTCGGAAAAGTAGGCGTAGTGTACACATTGAAAAATTCGCCCTTGCCTGTGCCATAGGGTTCATAATAAGGAATCAGTCCGCTTGTCTTTAAGTCCGTTTTCATCATGCCTATTCCTAGATCATAAGGGCCTTGCAAGATGACTTTTGGTGCAACACGCAAGCCGCATTGATTGTCCACTTGAATCGTTAATGTGCCTGTACAACCTTGTGCATCGGTCACTACTACTTGATAGCAGCCTGCGGCAAGATCACTTAAATCTTCGGTGGTTTCCTCATTCGACCATTCAATAGTATAGGGTGGCATACCACTATTAATTAGTAAATCTATTTCCCCATTTTCTCCTGAACAAATCTCATGTACTACACTATAATTTAGTAGCAAAGCGGAACAATTAATACTATTAAAATATTTGGCGGCAGCACAATTATAGGCAGCTGTGAAATCCAAAATACCCGCTGTAGCGACGGTATCTACTAATGTCCCTGTATAAGTTGCTGAACTTAAAATACACTCCTTAATATCAGCAGTCGTGAAGCTAGGAAAATCGGCGCGTAAAATAGCTGCTGCTTGTGCGACAAAAGGAGCAGAGATAGATGTCCCCGCTAAAAGTTCTGTACCTCCACCCGATTTCACACTTTCGGCATAGCCTGGTGCAGCAATATCTACTGTATTTTTTCCATAATTAGAAAATTCAGAACGTTGCGCATTGCCTGCAAAGTCATCATAACTAGCTACCGTCACTAGATTATGAAAGTCAAAATTAGCTGGATACTTATTTATTAAGTCATTGTTTTTTCCTCTATTTCCTGCTGAGGTTGCAATAAAAACATTATTGCAATTGGCATATTCTATGGCATCATGTAAAATTTCAGGAAATTCATTAGCTTCAAAACCCCAGCTCAAATTCAGTATTTCTGCCCCATTTTCTATAGCATAGTAGACTGTGCAAGCTCCATCGAATACAGTTCCTGCCCCATTTTCATAGAATTTTAGGTTCATGATATCCAACTTAACATCGCTAGGGAAGGAATTTACTAAGATACCACTCACACCTGTACCATGTCCATCCACGTCTTCTACTCCACCATCATCATTGAAGAAATCGTAGCCATTTACATCACCCGCAACGCATACATTAGGTGTAGGATTAGCCCAAAGAGCATTAGAAAATTCCAGATGATTTCCATCTATTCCTGTATCACTCACGGCGACTACCACCTGTTTAGTCGGACTACTCGGGCTGTAGGAAGTGAAACTAAATGGGGTGCCTTGGCCTGCACAATCTCCCTTGGTGTATAGTGTAATAGTGGCTTGTATAGAAATATCCGTATAGTTATTCGCAGCGATGTAATCCGTGGTATTGCCCATCAATGTTCCTATTGGGTTTCCAACCGCATCATAAACTGTACCAACCAAATCCGCTGTATTGGGCGTAACGGTATTATCAATATTTATGATAGTAGCCGTATAATAATAGCCATCAAGCAATCCTGTGATAGAGCCTCCTTGCCAATTTAGTCCAAAATCATATTCATAATAGCCTTGTACGGCACTAGTCCCTGAAGTATCTTCAAATTCATAAAGAAAACCACTACTTATCGTAAGCATATTATATTGGAATGCCTGAAATAGCTCACTCAAGTTGGTAGGTGTCACAATGATTTCTTCGCAAGAAATATCTTCTATCACATAATTATAATTGACGGTATCTACTTTTGATTTTGATTTTGCAGCCGCTTTTTTGCACTGCTCCATTGCTATCGGATTGCTTTCGCCCCAAAGCTGCAAAGTAGGTGTAGTGCAAGCACAAGAATCGAGGAGCATCGCCCCCATTGCGGTGAGTTGTTGTTCCATGGAAGCGATATCTGCCGCAGTAGCATCAGGGCGATATTGAATGATGAACTCATTCGCTTTTTTGCGGCCACCACCGAATTCACTTTCATTCGGTACGCCTTGGGTTATCGGAAAATCACAGAGTTCCCAAAGGTCTTTATCAGTAGAAAGAATATGTGCGGATAACTCCACAATCGCAGGCGTAGCACTAGCGACAATAGCGTTATTCTGATCCCAAATTCGCAAATAAATTGTAGAGCAAGCGGGCATTCCTTCCAATATCATCGCATTGGGAAGTTCATGAATTTCTTGGCATTGAATGGGCGTAGTAGCGAAACAGTCCGTATAGGCTTCTATAGATGCATTGACGGTGGTGCTGGCGTGTTGGCGAATAAGTAGATTGCCTGTTACTGGTACTTTTACTTGAAACCATACATCATTTCCTACAAAAGTCCCACTACACGAGCCATTAGGCCCTGGCGTGGAAGTCGCAGCAATATTCAAGTTTGCGCTAACTGACAGATGCCCGCAAGCTTCTGTATTCATGGGAAGTACTGCGGCTCCTGAACATTCGTCGGAACTGATAGTTACACAGCCTGCAAATTCAGAGGTATTATTTGTGCCATCCGTAACGGTTGCAGTGACTTCTACAATATCTGAAATTGTATAAGGTAAATTCAATGTCCAGTTTCCACTACCACCTGCGAAAACGCGCCCAAGAAAGGTTTTACCTTGGCAGGGATCTCCGATGCAGCCTGTATCATCAGAAATATAGACCTCTACTTCGGAATAGCTGAGCGAAGTGCCTTCTATCTTGTTCGGAGTTGCACTTGAAATGGTAGGTGGTAGAATGCCGCCATTGCCGCCACTTAATTTAATTCCTGCGGTATGATTGCAATAGAAACTATTTTCTTTAATAAGGTTGCTGCTTTGTCCTGGATCTACATTATAAACGCCATAATCGCCATTGAAACAAATTTCATTATAGCTAATATCTACTCCATTACTTTTATTTTCAATACCAAAATGAGAAGTATGCGCGATGATATTATTTGTAATTTCAATGCTTTGACAGCCCGAATCTATGAAAATCCCTGTATCCGTAGGGGCAGTACTCAAGGTTTTATCAAAGTCTGTACCGAGCGCATTATGCTGAATAATAATATTGTTTTTACTATTAGTGATATAGATAGCTTCTTGGTGCATTTTCTCAATAATATTGCCCTTGTTTGCTGCGCCTATTGTTGTGCTATTTCCATTCACATAAATACCTATATCGGCAGTACTCGTCGTGCCAAGATTTCTAGTAATGTGCAAGCCATAAAATTCACTATAGTAACCTTGCACATCGAATACTTTATTTCCTGCGACATTTGCAGCATCTATAATGATGCGACTATCCATCGGGAAATTACCTGGCTGAGTGGTAGCATCTATAATCGTTGTATCTTCACTAAGGACGAGTGGTACATCTATTAATTTAATAGTACAAGTCGTACAAGATTTAATATCGAAATGAATCTCGCTGGCTGCTCCATCTGAATTGGCTAGGCAAATTGCATCACGCAGTGTACAAGGCGTATCATCGCATTCGCAGTCGTTGGTATCATCAGTAGAATTGACCGTATAAATTTGAGCATTTAGGGTATAGGTAGTTAATATTAAAAAAGTAGTTAGTAACGGTCGGAAATTTATTATTTGGCCGTTACTTAGTGTAACAAATAGTGTTTTCATGATTTTTCATTTTCAGTTGTAAGAAGTAGAGATTACTCTCAACCTCCTAATTCATTTGGATTTGATTACATTAGAGCATGTTGGGATTTTTCTTTCCTGAAAACCAATATCTTACGAACCCGCCTGAATGGAACGGGCAGGCTTGACTGCATGGAAAATAAGCAACATATCCAGACAAGCTGTTCATTTTTCATTTTGTCAAAACCGCAAGTTATTGATTTTTCAGTTCGTAAAAATTCCCAACAAGCTCTTAAATTCTGATATGGTATGTGTAATATATGTGTGTGTGTAATGATAAGTAACATGCAAGGTAGAGCGTAGATTAAGGCTTGAATGTTTCTAATAAATAGATGTGCAAGTCGCTCTAAAAAACAGTTAAAAACAATCCAAAGTTATCTGAAAAAAACTAAAAATGCAAAGGGGACAATACTTTAAGAATTGACACTTTATAAGGTTATACGTTATTTTGAGGACGTATGTTAAATATTTTTTTTTAAGAAGTTGATGCACTAGTTTAGGTGAGGCAAGAAGGTGGTTGCTTCATCAACTAGAAGAATTTACTATGTCACGAAACTTCAACCGTCCAAAACCTGCTATGTTTTTTAGTTGTTCCAAAGAAGTGAATTTTTGAAAATCTTTTTTTCGATCAAGAATGCGCTGCCCCACTACTGTACCTAAACTAGGTGATTTGGCAAGTGCTATTACATCATCCACATTATTGAGATAATGAAGTA
>CALGLY010000278.1 GCA_937959095.1 uncultured Saprospiraceae bacterium | reverse complement strand
ATCTCGTTCAAATTTTGATTCTGGGTAATTTTTAAAATGAGATTCATATATATAAATACCTCTACTTCTATAAGGAGGGTTATGTATTATTTCTAGATCAGGCGGACTAGTTGAGTAATCTCCACTTTCTAATTGAGTTTTACCTTCATTTTCTGTCTTCTTCCATTGGAAAGGATACTCCTCTAATCCATCCAAATCAATAAATGCAATGGGTTTATTCCCAGCGAACTGGTAAGGCGTATAGAACGGAAAGGAGCGTGCTAGTGGGTCAATAAACTAAAACCACCCAATAACAACATCATAAAACACAGAAAGGACAGTCAGTAAAACTGACTGCCCCTTCTGCTACGGTCCTGGGTGTTTGAATCCTAAACTAGGTTTCAAGTATCCGTTTTATCTGTACGCGCTTTTATCGGCGCATCAAAATCATTGATTTTGTTACTGCTTGTTCAGCCGTTTCTAGGCGGTAGTAGTAAATTCCTGCGGATAGACTTCCGTCTGCTCTGAAATCTACGGTATTCACACCTTCGTTGAAATCACCTGCTTGTTCGAATACTTTCTTACCATCCATATTGAATACGCTTACTGTTGCAGGCATATCAGATGAAAGCGTGAAAGAAATCGTTGTTGCATCTGTGAATGGATTCGGTGCTGCTGTTAAAATTACTTCTTCGTTTGTTTTAACACTAAATACCTCATCCGTTTCTGGTGCAAGATTATCTGGACAGTACTTCATACCGATATTATCAATACCGAAGTCATCTGTACCACCTGCTGCACTTACTAACTGAATAGAAAGGGAAACGGTACCTGTTGTCGTTGCTGTCCATGTGCGTGAGTACGTTAGCCATTGGTTGTTACGACCAGGAGCTGCGCCACCTAGCATATCCTCATCTACTAACATACGTAGTACTGGTGAGCTACCTCTTGTCAAGTTGCGATACATATCGAAGCAGAACGTATATTCTACACCTGCTCGTACACTTACATCCTGTGCCCATACCAAATCTGGGGAGTTACGCCCTGCATCTATCATTAGGAATTTGCCTGTACCTGTAACATCATTCCAAGTATTACACTTATTCTGTGCATTCGTTTGAATACAGTAGCTATCTTCTGTACACCAACATCCGTTTGTATAACCTGATGTGAATGCCCAGTTACCACCTTCAAAGCCGCCATTGCGTACTAAGTTCAGTTTTGCATCGTCTTCACAGTCGTTTCCGTTTGTATTACAAGTTGTTGGACAACTTCCACCACAATCTACGCCTGTTTCGTCGCCATTCTGAATGCCATCGTTACATGTTGGACATGCTGCACATGGTCCACCACAATCAACACCTGTTTCGCCTTGGTTCTGAACACCATCGTTACATGTTGGTGTGCTAGTGCCGCCACAATCGGCAGGCATGGTAAGTGTGATTGGGTCTACGTGACAACACCAACCTTCTTCTTTACCTGCTTCGCGCAATACAATCTTGAAGGTAATAGCATCACCACCTGAAATTGGAACTAAACAGTTGTCAATATTCAATGTGATGTTTTGGCTACCGCCAACATTTGTAATAACTTCTGTTAAGTTACAGTTTGCAAATGTTACACCAATTGGTGAAAGCATAATGAATTCAGCATCTACTGTCTGACCTGAATTATTATTCAAGGTAAAGCTGTAATCAACTGAACCATCATCCTTACAAGTCAATGTTGCATTGGAAAGAACGGCACATGCTGGAGGCTCATTATTACAAATCTCTAGGCAACATACGCGGTAAGATTGTGTAGCTGCATCGAAGAACAACACACTTACTGAGATACAGTCGCCTGTAGCTGGATTATTTACTGTTATAGAACTTGTACTAGTTGCTAGTTGCTGTCCTGTAACATCATTCTGCCAGTATAGTACATCACTTCCTGCGATACCTGGTAAGGATAGTCCAATTGTGTTTGAACCTCCATTATACGTCTGCTCAATAGAAGCACAATCGTAAGGGTCACAGATATAAATACTAATACAACATACGCTATAAGCTTCTATTGCTGCATCGTAGAATAATACGCTGAAGTTGCGGATACCACAACCACCATTTACTGCTACAGTCACACTGCTAGTAGTACCGATTGTTGCGCCTGTATCATCATTTTGCCAACGTAATACGTCTGCATCACTGATACCTGGTAAATTCAATTCGTATGCTCTTGCATCAGAATCGTAAGAGTACGTGATATTGTTACAATCGTAAGGATCTGCAACTACCTCTATTGTCTTACAACATTGCTTGATTAAAGCATCTTCTACATACTTGAAGCAAATATCATATACACCCGCTTCTGGGAAGGTATAAGTAGTCGTGTTTCCTGAACCAATTGCTGTACCTACAGGTCCAGAGAATGGTCCGCCTATTGCGATCCAGTTACCGAATGGGTAGCTGTCATCTATCGTGAATGAATAACGTAATGCGCCTTCATAATTAAAGTCTACGCCATCACAATTATCATTTGTTTCGCCTTCGCATGGACCAGCCGTCCAAGATTGTACGCCTGCTGCTAGGGCATCACACTCGCTATCATACGTTACATTATCACAACCACATACGGGTTCTTCTTCTACTACTGTTGTTGAACATTCGT
>CALGLY010000277.1 GCA_937959095.1 uncultured Saprospiraceae bacterium | reverse complement strand
TGATTTTTTAGGCTTGTCGGATAAATATTCAGAAAAAGATTTAGAAAATTCTATTCTAGCAGAATTACAACATTTTATCATAGAATTAGGCAATGATTTTGCATTTATGGCACGCCAAAAACGCATCACGATTGATAGCCGAGATTATTATATAGACCTTTTGTTTTATCACCGAAGATTAAAATGTTTGGTGGTTATAGATTTAAAAATAGGCGAATTTGAAGCAGCTTTCAAAGGGCAAATGGAATTGTATTTGCGCTATTTAGAAAAACACGAACGTATTGAAGGCGAAAATCAACCCATAGGATTGATACTTTGCACAGGTAAAAACCAAGAGCATATAGAGTTGATGCAATTGGACAAAAGCAATATAAAAGTTGCCGAATACCTCACCTTGCTTCCTTCAAAAAAAGTATTAGAAGAAAAGCTGCATAGAGCCATAAAAATAGCAAAAGCAAAAGCACAAAATACAGAAAACCATGACTAAAGTAGGCGCAATAGAACGCAGCACACAAAACAGAATTGTACAATTATTTCAAGAAGAATTGGGCTACACCTATCTAGGCGATTGGCAAGAGCGCGAAAACAATAGTAATATAGAAGAGGCATTACTAAAGGCTTATTTGGGTCGGAAAGGCTACAATTCCGCACAAATCACGAAAGCGATATATCAACTAAAAACAAGCGCGAATAACTTTAGTGATAGCCTTTACACCACCAATAAAAAAGTGTACGCACGCTTACGCTATGGCGCAGACATAAAAACAGAAGTCGGCAAAAACACCGAAAAGGTGCATTTTATAGATTGGAAAAACTTTGCAGCAAATGATTTTGCTATCGCCGAGGAAGTGACCATAAAAGGCAACCAAACCAAGCGACCCGATATTGTAATTTATGTCAATGGCATTGCCTTGGGTGTGCTAGAACTCAAGCGGAGTACTGTGCCTATCGGAGCAGCAACACGGCAGAGCAACACCAACCAACAAGATGGATTTATACAAAAATTCTTTGCAACGGTGCAATATATCTTTTCAGCAAATGACACCGAAGGTTTGGTCTATGGCACGATTGGGACACCGCAAAAGTGGTATTTGAAATGGAAAGAAGACCTCCAAGATAATAGTCGCTTGCTCTCCGATAAATACCTCCTGAAAATGTGTCACAAAGACCGCTTTCTGGAAATCATCCACGATTTTATTGTCTTTGACGGCGGCATCAAAAAACTTCCAAGAGTTCATCAATACTTTGGTGTAAAAGCAGCACAGAAACATATTCATAGATACGAAGGCGGCATTATTTGGCACACCCAGGGCAGCGGCAAAAGTATCACGATGGTGTATTTGGCAAAGTGGATTTTAGAAAACAATCCGAATGCCCGCGTTGTGCTACTCACCGACCGCGACGAATTGGACAAACAAATAGAACGCGTATTTAAGGACTCTGGAGAAAACGAGATTTATCGTACCAAAAACGGTAGAGATTTGATGCAACAATTGGCTGCACCTAAGCCAAAGTTGCTTTGTTCTTTGGTGCATAAATTTGGCAAAAAACACACGGGCAATTTCAATCAATTCATCAAGGAGTTAGAAAGCCAGCCGTCCCAAACATTCGGCGAATTATTTGTATTTGTGGATGAATGTCACCGTACTCAAAGCGGTCGTTTGCACCGCACGATGAAGGCGATATTGCCCAATGCGGTTTTTATTGGTTTCACAGGCACGCCCCTATTGAAGAAAGACAAGCAAAGCAGTGCGGAGGTTTTTGGAACATACATACACACCTACAAATTTAATGAAGGCGTGGAAGATGGCGTAATTTTGGATTTGGTGTACGAAGCTCGCGACATCGACCAACGCATTACTTCCCAAAAAAGGGTGGATGACTATTTTAATGTTATCACCAAAGACTTGAATGATTTTCAAAAATCAGAACTCAAAAAGAAATGGGGAACGATGCAAAAAGTACTAAGCAGCCGTTCCAGAATGGAAAAAATCATCAGTGATATTATTTTTGATTTCAAAAAACAGCCTCGACTAAGCGGCGGGCGCGGAAATGCTATTTTAGTCGCGCATTCTATTTATGAAGCTTGCAAATACTACGAATTATTTAAAAACACCAATTCGGAACTCAGAAACAAAGTCGCTATCGTCACCTCCTACAGTCCGCATAGCAGTGATGTGAGTACCGAGGACACGGGCGCAGGTACGGACACCGAAAAGGAATTTATGTATGATTTATACAAAGAGCTTTTAGGCGATAAAAGTACCGAGCAGTACGAAGATTGGGCAAAGGCGAAATTCAGTGACGAACCAGCTAACATGAAGTTGCTGATTGTGGTTTCTAAACTACTGACGGGTTTCGACGCGCCAAGCTGCTCCTATCTGTATATTGATAAAAGTATGCGCGACCACGGTTTATTTCAGGCGATATGCCGCGTAAATAGACTGGATACCGACGACAAGCAATTTGGCTATATTGTAGATTATAAAGACCTCTTCAAAAACCTCGTGAACGAAGACGGAACAGGCGCATTGCAGGTCTATACCTCTGATTTGGATTATGACAATTTGGAGGCGAAAGACATCGACATCATGCTACAAGATCGGTTGAAAAAAGGAAAAGAACGCTTGGATGATGCCTTGGAAGCCTTGCATATCCTATGCGAAGCGGTGGCGATGCCGAGAACCTCCTTGGAGTATCAGCATTATTTTTGTGGAAATACAGAAATTGCAGCCGAACTAAAAGCCCGCGAACCACAGCGCACTACGCTCTACAAAAAGATAGTGGCTTTGATACGTGCCTATGCCAATATACTAGAAGAAATGGAGGAAGCAGGCTATTCGGAGAGGGAACAAAGTGCTATAAAAAAGCAAGTTGATTTTTATCTGAAACTAAGAGAGGAAATACGGATAGCAAGTGGCGAAAAACTGGATAGAAAGGAGTTTGAAGCGGATATGCGCCATCTCATTGATACCTACATTCAGGCAGAAGAATCGGAAACGATTTCGCCATTTGGAGAGATGCCTTTGCTAGATATTATCGTAAAATCGGGCATTGCTGATGCCATCAAGTCCTTGCCAACAGGCATCAAAGCGAACCAAGGCGCAGTAGCAGAAACGATTGAGAATAATGTTCGGAAAAAGATTATCAAAGAGCATTTGATTGACCCTGCTTTTTTTGAAAAGATGTCTAAACTCTTAACGGAAATTATAAAAGAGCGCAAAGCTAAGGCTATTAGTTATGAAGAATTTTTAGTAAAAATAGCGGACTTAGCCAAACAAGTGAATGAAGGAAAAGGGGAAGAGATTCCGCAGACTTTAGGCACACCTGCACAACGCGCTTTGTATAATAATCTAGACAAAAACGAAGCCTTGGCGATACAAATTGATACTGCCGTAAAAAGTTCAAAAAGAGATGGTTGGCGCGGTAATTTGCGAAAAGAAAGAGAAATAAAAGCAGCGATTTATAAACAACTCACGTCTTATGCCACAAATACTGGAATTGATATTGTAAACGAACCACCTGCGCCTTATGGCATGGACAACAAAGTAGAAGCCATCTTTAAAATCATAGCAGCACAAACTGAATACTAATGCCGCAGATAGAGCTAGGAGATATAAAAATAGAAGTAGAACAAAAGGATATAAAGAATATTCATCTAAGCGTATATCCGCCCAATGGTGCAGTACGTATAGCTGCACCCAATCGCATGGATTTGGACACGATTCGAGTGTTTGCCTTAAATAAATTGAAGTGGATAAAAAAGCAACAAGCCGCCTTTGAAAAGCAAGCACGGGAAACACCAAGAGAGTACCTGACCAAAGAGAGCCATTACTTTTTAGGCAAGCGGTATTTGCTACAAGTGATTGAGCATCCGCATCCGCCTAAAGTTCTTTTAAAGCACAGCACCATAGAATTATATGTAAGACCCAATACATCCGAAGCAGAACGAGCAGCTATACTAGAAAAATGGTATCGTGATGAACTGAAACTACTTGCCCCGAAACTCATCGCTAAATGGGAAAAAGTGATTGGGGTACAATCTAATGAATTTGGTATCCGAAAAATGAAAACTAAATGGGGTACTTGCAATATCGAAGCAAAACGAATATGGCTCAATTTAGAATTGGCTAAAAACCCCTTGGAGTGCATTGAATTTATTGTCGTTCATGAGTTAGTGCATCTATTGGAACGTAGCCACAATGCAGTGTTTGTGAGCTATATGAATAAATTTATGCCTAAATGGAGATTCTACAGAGAAGAACTTAATAAACTGCCTTTTAGTCATGTGGATTGGAAGTACTAACACACCAAAACCATACAAAATCACATCTTCTTTCATACACAAAATATACTTGTATGAAACGATTAATGCTGATAATGACCATGCTATTTTTTGCTACTAGCAGCGGATTTGCTCAAGTAGATAGTACAAATGTATCCACTTCTTTACAAGGACGAGTTGCGCCACCTCCTCCTCCGCCACCACCACTGTCGAATCGAGAATTCACCGAATGCTACAATACGGTAGAAAATATGCCTCGTTTTACTGGTTGTGAAAACATAGAAGGCACAGACGCAGAAAAGAAACAATGTGCCAATAGAAAAATGCTAGAGTATGTTTTGAAATTTTACAAACTGAAAATCAATAGTTTGCGGTTCTGGCGATGAAATTCTTGTGCATTTATCTGGATAAGTAAGCAAAAATTTTGAAGTCAGGTTCGCAAAATGTTGGTTTTCAGGAAGGGAAATT
>CALGLY010000276.1 GCA_937959095.1 uncultured Saprospiraceae bacterium | reverse complement strand
TTCATTTTTATTTTCATTTTTATTTTCATTCCGAGCGTTTATTCATTCCCCGCCTTCATTTTCTCCGCCGTTTCTGCCACTTGTAGAGCTTCTACGATGCCACCTATATCGCCTTCCACAATTTTGTCGAGGCTATAAAGTGTCAATCCAATGCGGTGATCGGTTACTCGATTTTGCGGATAATTATACGTCCGAATCTTATCCGAGCGATCTCCCGAACCCACTAAGGAACGACGTGCAGAAGCGACCGTGTTTGCATGCGCCGATTGCTGCTGTTCTTGAATTTTCTGATAAAGCCGTTGCATGGCAATATCCTTATTTTTATGCTGCGAACGACCATCTTGACTCTCCGAAACCACCCCCGTTGGGAGGTGCGTGATGCGAATTGCCGATTCCGTCTTGTTCACGTGCTGCCCACCTGCACCACTGGCGCGGAAGGTATCAATTTTCAGATCTGCCTTATTGATGTCAATATCTTCCATCTCTAGCTTGGGCATCACCACCACCGTAGCGGCAGAAGTATGCACCCGCCCTTGCGACTCCGTTCTTGGTACGCGCTGCACGCGGTGTGCGCCCGACTCGAACTTTAGTTTGCCATAGACATCTGTTCCATTCACTTCAATCACAATCTTGCTATAGCCACCCGATGTTCCCTCTGTGAGACTAACGATTTCGGTTTTCCACTTTTGTCCATCAAAGAAGCGAGAATACATCCGATATAAATCCCCTGCAAAGATACTCGCCTCATCACCTCCTGTACCAGAACGAATTTCAAAAATCACATCGCGCTCATCTTCAGGATCTTTCGGTATGAGTAGCACTTTAATTTTTTCTTCCAATTCGGTTACTTGCGCCTCTGCTGCGGTGATTTCCTCCTTCGCCATTTCGCGCATATCCTCATCCTCGTCCTTCAGCATTTCCTTTGCGGTATCCATATTTCCCAATACCTCCTTATACTCATGGTACACGCTCACGATTTCTTTCAGGTCTTTATATTCCTTACTCACCTTTCGCATGCGCTTTTGGTCGCTTATGATCTCTGGATCGGAAAGTTGCTCTTCTAAAGAACAATACCTATTATATATTTCTTCTAGTTTATCTAGCATTCTTTATCGTATCGTTAAAATTTGATTGCAAAGAAACGAAAAATCGAAGCATTCTGCTAATCTTCTGTTGTTCTTGAAGTTGGTGATGGTGGTAGGTTGCTTTTTTTGCTATAGAATGGCAATTAGTTTATCTTCATACAACTCCAATAAATCGTGTGTTCCCAATAGGTTGATGATGTTTCGTGCTTGTGTTTTGAATAAGGTCTTGATGGCAGATAAACGCATATCTCCTATTTTGACTACTACCAATTTAATTGGTTCTCTGCGCAGTAAAAAAGAATGATAAAAATCACTGTCTTTAGAAATAACAGTAGCAGAATCTATCATTGCAATTTTGATAATATCTACATCTGTTGAGCTAATTGCCCTGTGGTAATTCGGAAGTATGTACCGCTTCACAAGCTGCTTCTATGAAGTGATTTTCACAATATGAGAAGTCTCCATATACAAATAACCGAAAGATATTGGTGATATTCCGATAAATGTCCGCTAAATCAACCTCCGCTTCTAGTGTGTGTAAATAGATGTTTTTATCCAAGCTCCGGACTTTCCTATATCATAGTATTCCACACCTAATTCTATACACTCTGCTGTCCAAGCCTTACATTGCTTTCTATAATTCGATGCGTCGAATAGGACTATTTCAAAATCGAATACTTGCTGCAAATCGAGGATGCTTAAACTAGGATTATTTTGTAACAATAGATAATCTACGCGCAAAAGCGTATCCATCGGTTTGAAATTAGCATGCTGAATAAGGGCAAGTCGCTTATCATGAAATTGGATAAAAGGCGAATCGTAAAACCAATTTTTTTCTCTGATTAAAGTATCTTGTTCCAAGTGAAAATTTTGTCGTTGGGAAATGCCATTTGCCCATCGATGTTGCTGTGCTGCAAAATCTTCATCGGATACTTCCAGAGTAGTTGTTTGTAAGGTATAGCAGGCTTTCCCATCAAAAAAATCAATAAGACTTTGCTTTCTGATATTGTAAACAACCATTTCTTTTTGATGCAATTGCTTTAGACTTCGCCCCGAGTAACTAAGGCAGAAAAGGAGTAGGACTGCCAAGGGAGTGAGCATCCAACGTGCCTTCTTTGTATTAATCCAAAAAACAATGAAGGCAAGCATTATATAAAGTAAGACTAGCTCTTTTCCATCTATCCAAAGTCCTTTTATTAGCCCCAAGGGTAATTCCTGAATGGCATAAATTGCGGTATTTACCCAACCTATCAGAGCATTCAATAAGCCACCGAATAAGTCTGCAAAAATTGGCACTACAGGCGTGGTGAGAAAGATTAAAACTCCTAGTAATAATATCGCAAAGGCAGCAGGAATGACCAACATACTCGATAGCCAAAACCAAACTGGAAATTGATGAAAATAGTAGACACTTAGAGGCGATACGGCAAGTTGTGCTGCAAAAGAAACAGCGACTAAACCCAAGAAGTAGTTTCCTATTTTGGAAGATAGATCGAAGTGGCTTACCATTTTAGGCTGAAAATAGACAATGCCCAATACTGCCATATAGGACAACTGGAATCCTACATGACAAAGCAAAAAAGGATCGTAGAGCAAGGATACTAAAGCCGCCGCCGCAAGGCTATTATAGATATTTTTGAACCGCCTTGAATAATCCGAAAAGGTGACAAAACTGAACATTGTAGCAGCCCGAAGCACCGAAGGCGAACTCCCTGTCAGGAACGCAAATAACCAAATACAGAGCAAGGAAAGTAGTATTTTTAAATAGCGCGTATAGTTCGTTGTAGGAATAAATTTCAAGAGCCATTTCAGGAAAAGGTAAATCAAGCCGACATGCAAACCCGACACAGCAAGTACATGTATTGCGCCCGTATCAGCATAGGCATCGCGTAGTTCATTGGAAAGGTTAGCACGATACCCTAAAATGAGTGCTGCACCTACTGCTAGGCTTTCTTCATCCTTTAGGTGTTGCTTCAAAATAGCTAAAAAATGGACGCGCAATTGATAAATTTTTCGCCAAAATAGCCAACCGCTTTTTTCTTCTAGCAGCATCCAATCATCGGTACGTACAAAGGCTTGATAGTGCAAATTCTTAAAATGTAAATAGCGTTGATAATTGAAGGCATTAGGATTTTTAGGGGCTTCGATAGTATCTATTTTGGCACTAAAAGCTATTCTATCTCCATATTGTAAGCGACTGCTGAGGCTATCTTTTTCAAAATAAACCAATAGATTTCCTGTACAATCGGGGCAATGATGTAGTTTTTCGAGTGCTAGCCTTGCACTTATCCAGTTCTTGGGAGTCGGCATATCTGTTATCCAGGCTACTAGCGTATCCTGTGGATGCAGGTGGTTTTTGAAGTGCGTATCTTGTCTAAGTTCATTGTGTAAATAGGTATGTTGATAACCTGCGGCGAATAAAAATAAAGAAAATAAAATGCCAAAAATAGTTCGTTGCGTATCCTTCTTTTTGAGGCTAATAAGAAGGAGTAAAACTCCTAGCAAAGGGAAAAGGAGCAACGGAAATGCACCAACGGGAAAGCTCACAGCCAAGACAATTCCTAGTAGAAAAGGAATCAAAATCCGGACGGATGGGATTTCACGCCAGTTGAGCATTTGGTGATACTTTGATTTTTGAAATACGCTATTTTATACGCTGTCATTTCAAATATACCGCCATTAAGTCAAAATGCAAAATAAAAATTAGGTTTAAATTTGTTTGTGCAATATAAAAATGCATTTTATTGCCTTTCTAATAATAAATCACTATAAGAGCATTCTACTAAATCACTTGCTTCGATATGCAGCAATTTCATATAAGCAGCGCATTGTTCTTGAAGGTGCTCTACACCAATACTCCCATCTTTATCAATGGCTTCTATCTCCACGAAACTGCCTAGATTTTCTACCTCATCCACATGAAATTTTACATTGCCGATGAAGTAAATCGCACGCTTTTTATCTACGACTACTTTCACGCCTATAGCAGCAGCCAAAGCGGCTTTCAAGTTTGCATCAGCAGGAGCTTGATAGAGGATGACATCTGATTGTTTCGGGCCTGCTTGGTTGCTACGCTGATAGAAAATCAAAGAATTCTCAATATTTCCTTCGCGCAATTTTAGGCGACCATTTTTTGCCTCGAAGTAGGTGTCTTTCTGATGATCTACCCCTTTAAAATCGGCTTGCTGTTGCTTTAAAATAGTTTTCACGCGTTCGGGTTGTTCACAACGTGCTTTTATTTCGATATTTACATGCATTATTATGAGTCTTTTTTGTAGAATCGTAAAAGTGTTTTGAAATAGTTCGTTTTTGCCGATTCCCTTATAAAGGAAAACCGCAATTTGCTTGCTCGCACAGTAAGGTAGAATCAAACGAACGGTGTTAGTATTTGACCATTTCCAACATGCTCTAAGCGAGTTTCAGAGTTTAATAAGCATGAAAATTTTCATGCCTCTACGGTAAATAAAATCAATCCACAAAGCAAATGAAAAAAATAATAGTAGCATCTAAAAATCCTGTAAAAATACAAGCAGCCTTGCAGGGCTTTCAAGAAATGTTCCCTTCGGAAGTTTTTGAAGCAGAAGGAATCAGCGTAGCATCGGGCGTATCCGATCAGCCAATGGGCAATGCCGAAACCTTTTTAGGCGCAAGTAATCGAGTGCAAGCAGCACAGCAAGCAATGCCAAATGCAGATTATTGGATAGGCATAGAGGGCGGAAACATTGCTACAGAAAACGCAATGGAAGTGATGGCTTGGATAGTGATTCGGACTGCGACACGCACAGGAAAAGCCCGTACGGCAGGTTTCTTTTTGCCACCTCGGGTCATAGAATTGGTAGAACAGGGGTATGAACTGGGCGAGGCGGATGATATCGTTTTTGGCGTAGCGAATTCAAAACAAACAGGCGGTTCATCAGGCTTACTAACGGATAATGTAATGACACGCTTGCGCTTTTATGTGCCTGCGGTTATTTTAGCACTCATTCCCTTCAAAAAACAAGAATTATACTGAGGAATGAAAATCACAATGAAAATAAAAAGCTAAGGGAGTTTGTAGAGAATAACCTACCAGTTCGACAGAGAGGATTTTTTGCGTAAAGAATTTAAAAAATCGTTGCATAGTGAAAGGGCAAAAATAAGCTAATCCAAAACGAGGTGTTATGTTGCTTCCGTTTAACTACACTATTATTATAGTTTGGATTAGATTATTTTTGAAGCTTTACATAGCCATAGTTACGG
>CALGLY010000275.1 GCA_937959095.1 uncultured Saprospiraceae bacterium | reverse complement strand
TCGAGCCCCAGCGAGATCACAAATAGCCCGCGACTCTGTTCGTGGGCTATTCTTTACGACTTATTTTACTCTCACTAAAAGTTCGTAAAATTTTAAATCTGGTGGGTATAGCTCAGTTGGTTAGAGCGCTAGATTGTGGTTCTAGAGGTCGCCGGTTCAATTCCGGTTACTCACCCTTTTGAAAAACACGGATACTTATTATCTGTGTTTTTTTTTGCGATAAATCGAAAAAAAAGAGGTCAAGGATGTTACTATCCTCGACCTCTTTTTTGTTTTTCTAAACTCTCAAATTCTAAAGTGCAGAAGAGTCAAATACAAATTGCTACTTGAACCTGCGTTTGACTCTTGAGCTTGCACTTTAAAAGTCTCTACTCTACCACCCACTTCATCACTGTACGCGTATCACCAGCCTGAATATCGATAAGATATAAACCTGCGGTGAGTTGTTCGTTCAATTCTAACGTTTGGAAACCTGTTTCTTTTACCCCTGTAAATAAGGTGCGTAATTTTTGCCCTGCAATACTCCAAAGTTGAATTTCTACAGTCGTCTCCTCGGATAATTCATATTGTAATAAACTTTGCCCACTCGAAGGATTTGGCTGAATGGCTGCTTGAAGCCTAGCCGACTCGGCAGCAAGCACAGTTCCTGTCCCTTCCGCTGCGCGTCTACCACATAAGCGAATTTCATTGATTCTTGCTCCTGGCGAACCTTTTCTGAAGGTAAGGTAGCGCGTAGTAACATCGAACTTGAAGCCTCTCCATGTAGGTGGCCAAGCATTCGTTTCAAAATCAACGAGGACTAAGGTGCGATCACTAGGACGACCTGGACGCACTTTGAAATTACCTGAACCATTGCCATCATATAAATAGATACTATCCAACTGATACGTCGCACCTAAATCTAGGTAGGCAGAGGCATTATTATACCAAGGGAAAACCCAAGGGTTTGTCGGATTCTCTGCATCTTGTTCATCCACCAAGGCAATGATGTCATCTGCTCTAGTGATAGGCGCACCACCAGCATCAAAAAACATATTAGAAGAGAGTTCAATGGTACAATCTCCTGTGTCTTCACATGGCGGACAAGTGCCACCACAATCTATCCCTGTTTCATTGCCATTTTGGATACCATCCGTACAAGTAGCTCCAGAGCCACCACCAACTGGCGCACCACAAATACGAAGCTCATTGATTTTAGCACCTCCTGAGCTCTTCACAATCGTTATGTAGCGTGTTTCTGTATTGACATCAAAATCGCGCCACTGCGTTGGCCAAGCATTAGTTTCTATATCTATCAGGGTCGTTGCGCTATTCGGTTTGCCTGCGCGCACTTTGAAATTCCCTGAACCATTGCCATCATACAAGGAGATTTTATCAATTCGATAGGTTTCTCCCAAATCTATATAAGCGGCTGTATTATTCGTCCATGGCTCTGTCCACGGCGTAGTAGGCGACTCATTGCCAGGTTCATCTATGAGGGCGATAGCTCCTGTATTTTTACTAATCTGTCTGTCTTGTGCATCATAAAACATATCGGAAGAAAGCAAAATTGGACATTCTTCTTCGACGCTACAAGGGGTACAAGAACCGCCACAATCTACGCCTGTTTCGTTTCCATTTTGGATGCCATCATTGCAGGTAGAAAATGCACCAATCTGTTCTCCACAGAACGCAATTTCTCGAATAAAGGCATTATTCGTCAAGCTTTTGATGCGGATATAGCGCGTTTGCATATCAAAATTATCGAACACTTTCCAGCGATAAGATGTAATATTCCGCGTATTCCAAGTATTGAACAGCGTCCAATTATTCGGCTCGCCATAGTAGATTTCTACATTGCCCTGCGCAAGGGTATCACTATAAATGAAGATAGAACTCAAGTCATAATTCGCTTTCAAATCGAAAATTGCCTGCTGTCCTGCACGCGCATTCCATTGGGTAAGCATCGAATCGCCTTCCACACAAAGTGGGCCACCTATGCTTTTTTGTTCATCATTCAGCATGCCCGTATTTGCATTACCCGATACTGAGTAATCAATATAATCACAAGCACAACCATCCACATCTTCTTCCATCGCTCCGATTACAATAAACTTTGGTCGTTCGCTCACATCTACGTACATTTTGCCATTGCCAGAACGTCTCAATACTGTACGTTCGCCGTCCATATCGCCATCGGTTAGCGTCACAAGCGTTGCTTCATCTACGCCTAGTTCCACTTCGTAGCGTTCGCGAATAGGTAGATCACTACCTGCTCTGCTTGTAGGACTCCAAATCGCATAAACTGTTTTCTCGCCAGCACCACCGCACGCATCCGAGAAGCGGTACATTCGTACATTCAAATCATCATGCACATAAGAAGGATCATATTTTGTACCTTCTAGCATCTGCTTCATCGTAGAAACATAGTACCAAGAGTTCTTATTTTGGAAGCGGTCGCCTCTATAAGTCGTCATGCCACTCGTCTGATACAGACCTGCTGAAGCTTCAGGTGAACCATCGCGCATATTGAATACCATTGCTCTATCTACACCTGCGGCTGCTATCTCTAGGAAAGAGCGCACAATCCATTGTGCCTGTATCTCGCGGAATTTTTCAGTGCATTCAGGAGAATCACAATCATTGCAATAAAGCGTACAATCAGCACTCTGAATAGAGCGTGGGTGCGAATCATAACCAAATTCAGACATCCACAATTCTATTTCAGGAAGATAGCGATCGCGAAACTCTACGACAGCTTCTAGTTTTTCTTTCAAGCCATATTCTTCTGGGCTAAGGGCATTCTGACCAAGCGGTGCGCCATAGATTCCATCATTGCTATAATCATGGAAATTGATAACATCGAATGGGAAATCAATATCTGGGCGATAATGCTCGAACCAAAACATTAAGGCACGTACATAATCGGTATTCAATTCCGAAAGTCCTGCCATTACCATTTTCATATTCGGGTCAGCGGCTTGCATTCCTACAGGCGCGGCAGTACTTGGATGTCCATTCGGGTAGCGGGTGCGAACTACATTTTCTACGCCATTCGTTTTACCATTGCCATCATAAGAAGCACTCGACATCGCTGCATACTCGAAGGGGCTGAAATAACCCAATTGCTCCTCTACCCAAGGATCAAGAAAATCTATTCCATCTACGGCAGATTTGTGCCACCATTTATCAGGCTCGTTCCAGTTTTCGAGATACTCCACCGAGCTAAGTCCTGCACGAGCGGTGTTATTCGGTGCGACTTTCATGTTTCTAGCTGCGGCATTCGTTCCATAGCGTCCTGTAAATTGGTACATAATATCCGCAAATTCAAGATACATATCTGGATCGTCGGCTACCATATTTATCTCTATCGGATAGAAACGTTCCGAGAAAGGCTTGCGCTCTGTCATCTTGATAAATTGCCCTAGGGTAATATCATTATTTCTGTAGGGTACGGCTGCTGTATAGTCTAAATCACGCGTTTTATATGCAAAAGTCGTAAGATAAGGCGGTGCGCGGTGAATACTATTCGCTACCTCTAGTCCAATATCTTGAAAGCCCTGAAAGAAAAAGTCATAATCGAAATTTTCCATCAGTCCCGATTCAGGTTGCCAATTGTATTCATTATTCGGATAGCCCGGATAATCGGGATCGTCATAACCTTCCGTCAAGAAAATACCATGATAATTCCGAACAAAGCCTACTGCATTTGCCTTCATTGGCGGAATATCCAGATTGGTATTCGAGCCAATAAATTCTTCCATCAAAAAGCGTGGACTTCCACAATCTTGTGCTGTCTGATTGCCGCGTGGTGCTGGCGCGCATTGTGGTGTATTTTTAGCACTATTGTAAAATTCAATCTCGCGGATTCTTGCATCTGTAGCGGTGAAGGTGAATTTAACATAGCGCGTCGTCACAGGGTTCAGGTCGTAGCATTCTGCGCCGCCTGGTGTGTGATCGAGTAAGGTATTCCAAGTCTTTGGATTATTGGAGGTCGCTATTTTGACAAGTCCGTTGGCATTTGGTCCACCGCCTTTTCTTAAGCAAAGTTGCGTGAGTTGCTGCACTTGCCCGAAATCTACGACCACTTCTACTGGAAAAAAGAAAAACTTCCCATTCCAAACAGCATTAAAGAAATTCCATTGATTATCGGTCTGCGGAATCTCGCAATCGAAGGTTTCATTGAGGCGTTGATCGTCGAACAGTACCCATTCATCTCCGCGTGCGGAAAGATTGACGACCATGTGCGGCGTGATAACGAGCCGCTCTTGTGCTTGCAGGGCTTGCGCTCCAATTACAAGCAAGACTACAAGGAGTCTTCGGTAAAAAATGTACATAGGTTTATGAATTTGTTCTAGGAATAAAGATTAAAATTGATGGGCAAATAAAACATAGGTTGTATCTCCCACAAATATACGGAAATTAAGTAGGTGTTGGTTTATACCAACCATCAGGAAAATGCAAGATTCGGTATCTTTATTTTAAGTATTCTACTTTTTTGTGTCAAAAAAGTAGAATTAACCTTAATTTTACACGACTAAGGCAAATTCATTTTTTCAGACAGCAAAAAAGACCGTTAAACCAATAAGAATGAAAGAACATACAGAAGACTCGAATGAGTTACATGATTATCGAGAGATAGAAGTAGACGGCAATCAGACACCAGTTCGTATTGATAAATTTTTGATGGAACGTGTAGATCGTATATCGCGGAATCGCGTACAATTGGCGATTCGGGCAGGAGCAATCAAGGTGAATGATAAAACGATAAAGCCGAACTATAAAGTGCGTCCGAATGATTTCGTGACGATTGTACTGCCACGTAGACCTAAGAATTCAAATGAAATAGTTCCACAAGATATTCCTATTGATGTGCGCTACGAAGATGATGATGTGCTAGTACTCTACAAGCGACCAGGTATGGTGGTGCATCCAGGGGTAGGACATCGAAAATACACCTTGGTGAATGCCCTCGCGCATTACTATCGGGATTTGCCTGTTTTGAATAAAGAAAATCCAGACCGACCAGGTTTGGTGCATCGTATTGATAAAAACACCTCGGGACTGATGGTGGTGGCGAAGAATCAATATGCGATGGATCATCTAGCGAAGCAATTTTATTATCATACCATTGAGCGAAAATATCAAGCGATTATTTGGGGCGAGTTTCATGACGAAGAAGGTACGATACGCGCAAATGTAGGACGCGACCCGAAGAATCGGACGAACATGACCGTCTTCTCAGATGAAGAAAATACGGGTAAATGGGCGGTCACGCATTGGAAAACGCTAGAACGCTTATACTATGTCAGCCTGATTGAGTGCCAACTAGAAACAGGGCGTACGCACCAGATTCGGGTGCATATGAAATCGCAAGGGCATCCGCTTTTTAGCGATATGAAATATGGTGGAACGCGCATTATGAAAGGGACGGTGCATCGTAGATATCGCGCCTTTGTGATGAAGTGTATGGACATTTGCCCGCGTCAGTGTTTGCATGCCAAATCATTGGCTTTTGAACATCCTTCTTCTGGAAAATGGATGACCTTTGAATCTGATTTGCCACAAGACATGGAAAGATGTCTCGCACAATGGCGCAAATATGTGAAGCATAAAAAGGAATTGATGAATCGAGGATAGTTTAATTGAGAATTGATAATGAAAAATTAAAAATGTCTATTTGTTTTTTGCCCTTGAATCTAATTTTGGGTTCTTTGATAATTTAGTTATTTTTAAGTTTGGTAAGCTTCTATTTGTCCACAGATAGGCGCGGAGTGATTACTAAACCATACTAATGACCTGGGCTTAATAATCCTTCCTTCGTCAGGCCTGTCTGCCGACAAAGGCAGGCTTACCAATCCTAAAACTGTTCTTTTTTAGAACGATTTTTGTTAAACCAAAATAGCACGCTATGCTACGTGAAGACCTCCTCCATTATCTTTGGAAAACGAAACGCTTTGAGTTAAAAGACCTAGTAAGTACCGAAGGTGAACCGATAGAAATACAAGATTTTGGGAAGCACAATCCTGATGCTGGCCCTGATTTTTTGAATGCAAAAATTAAGATTGGTGCTACGCTTTGGGCGGGCAATGTAGAAATGCACCTCCAGGCTTCGGACTGGCTGAAACATGGACATAGCAGCGACGAGGCTTATGGAAATGTCATCCTGCATGTGGTCTTAGCGGAAGATTCTCCTGTGTTACGCAGGAGTGGGGAACGTATTCCTTGTTTGCAAATGCGCGAACGTATTCCTGCAAAAATAGCGGCTACCTATCAGCAATTGCAACATACGGAAGCTTGGATTCCTTGCGCGAATCAGTTCGGAGAGGTGGCGGATATGACCAAACATTTTTGGCTCGATCGCTTACTGATAGAACGCTTGGAGCAGAAAAC
>CALGLY010000274.1 GCA_937959095.1 uncultured Saprospiraceae bacterium | reverse complement strand
AATGACTGTTGAACCATCCTATTCAATAAATTCAGGGATAGAAAGCCCAAACAATAGCGATAATAATAATAATAATAATAATAATAATAATAATATGATTCGGATGTTTGAATCAAAAATCAGAACTATTGAAGGATGGATTCAAACCTCTAGAATAGCATGTGAAAAACATCGAAAAAATGTGGAGGATGATTTTACTGGAACTTCCCAAAATACCGAACAATCCTACGCGCTACTATTAGATAGTTATCGCCGACAAATTAGTTCTTTGCAGCAACAAATAGATCGCTTGAGATAGAAGCTATTTTGATGGCTTGAGTAAGTAATCTTATAATGCGACCGTCTAGTTGTTACATTATTTGTGTCCGACTACTTATGTGCAGTTTTTGAATAATCTGACAAAAAATCTTGTCGTGATTGATGAAGCTCAAGCCATCAAAAATCCGAAAACAGCACAGGCTAAAGCTGTGAAGAAAATGAAAGTTCCTGTGCGTATTGCTATGAGTGGTAGGCTTGTGGAAAACCGACTGAGTGAGTACTGGAGTATTTTCGATTTTAGTAGTTTTTTCATAGTGTCAACGAAAAAGCGACTTGTCTTAATGAAAGACAAGTCGCAAACTCAGGTAAATAAATTAGCTATAATCTCTTATGATGATCGAATTTTAAACTAAACCCTGCTGCACTGCAAACTTCACGAGTTCCGTACTGGAATTGAAGTTGAGTTTTCGCAGAATATTTTTTCTATGGGTTTCTACGGTGTATTTACTAATAAATAAAGTCTCGCTAATACTTTGACTGGTGAAGCCTTGACTAATCAAGTCGAGTATTTCCTTTTCTCGTTTGGAAAGGCTGAGACATTTCTGAAAGTCATCTTTCAATCCTTTTCTTGGATTGTTCATGATGCTATTCAATTGCACTGATTTACCGATATACACTTCGTCTTTTTCCACTACTTGGCGGAGTGCATGTCGAAATTCATCGGGTGTGCAAGTTTTTAATAAGTAGCCATCTAAGCCAAGTCGTAATACCGTCTTCACTAAGGATGAATTGTTGTAGCCTGTGTAGGCAATCATTTTTGTGCCTCTAGCTCGTAATTGCAAGCTCTGAATTAAATCTTTATATTCCATATCAGGAAGATTTAAATCAAGCAAGATTAAGTCGGAACGGCTATTGGAATAAAAATCCAAAATGTCGGTAGCACGTGTAGCATGATACACTAACTTAAAGTTACTGTCCTGTTGCAACATGGCTTGGACACCAATCGCAATGATTGGGTGGTCGTCCACCAAAGCAAGGGTAGTCGCGTGTTCGCTCATGGGTAGCGTAATATTTCGTGAACAAAGCTGTGCCAAAACATAAAAAGTCAGCTAGAAGGGAAGCTTTAATGCAAGCTTTTTTACTGGGTAGAGATGAATTAAGTATTGTTTGTTGTATCTCTAGTTGCTTGCATTAGTCACTTTTTATATAATCGGCTCACTTTATCTAACGAAAAAAAACTAATATGTTTTCGTCTCCATACGTTTATTCTGTGAGCGAAGGGAGTGTTTGAGGAAACGGTGAAGAAGTGGAGTTTAATAGACTCTTTTCTTGATGATTTGGTAAATGATAGCTGCTAACAGCACTACCGCACCTATTCCAGCGGCTATAAAAACAGCCTCATCATTGGCTTCTACAGCCATACGCTTGAGCATAATACCCGCAAATGCCCAAACCAATACCGCAGTATAATAAGGGTCGTTGCGTCGGAAAAGGACTAATAAACCAATTATAGTAGCAATACCAATGAGACTTGCTGCCCAAAATTGCTCGGATAGCCCAAATGCGCCCCATTCTGTATGGACAAGTAACGCTGTGGTATTAGCAATAGTAGCTACCGTAATCCAGCCTAAATAGATACTAAAAGGCAAGTGGACCAAATAACGAATCATTGGACTAGCTTCAGCTTTTCCGATATTTAGTCTTAAATAGATCATCAATAGGCAAGTAAGTATTAGTAGCATAATACCCAAGGAAACCCCGATATAGAGATAATGCCAAGCGAGTATCCAAGAAGCATTCACGATGCAACTCCCAATGAACCAAAGATGAATCTGTTCAATAAAGAAGGCCTTAGGGCGATTTATGCGTAGAACTTCGAAGAGTTGATAAATAATGAAGGCAAATAAAAGGAGATAAATAACTCCCCAAATCGCAAAGGTAAGTCCTGTCGGGACAAACAGATTAGGATAAAGATCAGAGAGTTCTCCTGTGTTTTTGCCATTGATGGGCAAAGCATTTGCTAAACCATTCATGACAATCACGAGGATAAAAAATAGGGCATTTAGTATTGCTAATACGATATGTGTTCTTCTAGTCATAGGTGCTTAATCAATTTTATAATTTTGACTCTACAAATAAAGAAATTCCTTCTTACATTTTCTACTTTTGGCGGGAGCAAAACATATTCAATAATTTATAACGTTTTCCAACGAAACTGTCTATTACATACAAGCAGGCGGATTTGTTGAAAAAACATTCATAAAAGATAATGGCAGGTATTTACATTCATATTCCTTTTTGCAAGCAAGCTTGTCATTATTGTAATTTTCATTTTTCTACTTCTTTAAAATATAAGGAAGAATTACTCGCTGCCATTCATAAAGAAATAGCGATTCAAAAAGGCTTTCTGGATAATGCTCCTATAGAAACCATCTATTTAGGCGGAGGTACACCATCTTTACTTAATCAGAATGAACTAAACGCGCTTTTTGAACAAATCCATCACTTCCATCAAGTAGCGTCGAATGCAGAAATTACGATAGAAGCCAACCCTGATGATTTAACAACAGCTTACTTAAACGAACTTCAGCAAACACCTATCAATCGCTTGAGTATCGGTATCCAATCCTTTTCGGATAAAGATTTGAAATTTATGAATCGGGCGCATAATGCAAGCGAGGCGCAAAATTGCATCCAAAAAGCCCAAGCCGCTGGTTTTGAAAACTTGACAGTTGATTTGATTTATGGTAGTCCTACTACTTCGCAAGCGCAATGGGAGCAAAATCTTGAACAAGTGATTTCGTTAAATGTACCGCATCTTTCGAGCTATTGCCTCACCGTAGAACCACAAACTGCCTTGGCACACCTCGTGAAAGTAGGAAAAGCCAAGCCAGTAGATGATGCTCATGCTGCCCAACAATTTGAGTATCTACAAAAGACTACCGAAGCAGCAGGCTTTATTCATTATGAAATTTCCAATTTTGCGCAACCCGATTGCTATGCACGTCATAATTCGAATTATTGGAAAGGCGTGCCTTATCTGGGGCTTGGCCCGTCAGCGCATTCCTTCAACGGGGAAAATCGACAAGCCAATGTCGCGCATAATGTCCATTACATAAAAGCACTAACAAATAATGAATTGGATGTGCAAGTAGAAGTCCTCACACCCGCGCAACGCTACAATGAATATGTACTGACAGGTTTACGTACTATTTGGGGGTGCGATTTAGCTAGACTCCAAGCCTTCGGAAGCGATTTTGAACAACATTTCCTAAAAAACAGTGCTATCTTCCTAAGAGAAAACAAAATGCAAGTCCAAAAACAAACCTATAGCCTCACTAAAACAGGTAAATTATTCGCAGATCATATCGCGATGGAACTCTTTTGGGAAGAATAAATATAGCATGAAAATGAAAATAGCAATGAAAATTAAAAGTTGAAAAGCCAATCTTTATTCCTCGAACTATTCAAAATTACCTGCTTAATCTACGCTTATCAGCAATTTTTACGCACTCATCAAGGATTTTTGCCTTCGCTAGTGGTTCACCTTACATTTGTATTATAATTATTATTCACCTGAAATCAGGATTTTCAGGATTGGAGAATTAGCAGAATTCCTTTGCTCGTAAATCTTCGATTTACATTGCGCTATAACTTTTAGAAGACCGAAGGTTTTCTAAAAGAAAAATTCTGTTAATTCTCCAATTCTGAAAATCCTGATCAAAAGATACACCATGCGTTATATCATTCTTATTTTAACAATCATTGGCTTGCTTCTTGCTTGTAGTTGTAGTTCTCAAATCACAATAGGCGATTTTCCAGAACTGAATACTATTCAATCTATTGATGAAATTGCGAAGCCTTTTGTAGAAGCAGATGGCACACATGCACTCGCTATTGGAATTTATGAAAATGGAGAAATGAGCTACTATAATTATGGTCGAATCTCGGAAGAGAAGCCCGTTGAACCAGATAGTCTTTCGATGTTTGAAATTGGGTCTATCAGTAAGACCTTTACCGCAGGAATACTAGCAAAAATGGTAGAAGAAGGCAAAGTACAACTCGATGACCCTATTAGTAAATACTTGCCTGATGGACTAGGGGAGTGGGGCGATGAATTGGAAATTACATTAGAGGAACTTTCTACGCACACCTCAGGCTTACCGCGTTTGCCAGATAATATGTACATGAAAATGCTGATGAATATGGATAATCCATACTCGAAGTATACAGATGAAGAGATGTATAAATTTTTGAAAAAATACGAGCCAATAGCAAAATCGGAGCGCAAGGCGGAGTACTCGAATCTTGGTGTGGGCTTGCTAGGGCATATTTTAGCTTTGGTAAATGAAACCGACTATGAAACGCTAACGACACAGTACATTAGTACACCACTAAAGATGGATTATACTACAATTACATTGAATGAAACACATCAAGCACGTTGGGCAGATGGACATAATATGTCTGGCGATCCGACTTCCAATTGGGATTTACCGACCTTTGCAGGTGCAGGCGCGATTCGTTCCAATACCTCGGATATGTTAAAGTATTTAGAAGCGAACTTGCATAATAAACTCGCTTTCGCTGCTACGCACAAGAAAAGAAAAGAATTCGGGGAGAAAGTAGATATTGGTTTAGGCTGGATACTTTCGACCTCAAAGGAAGATTTGCCTATTATTTGGCACAATGGGGGTACTGGCGGCTATCGAACCTTTGCAGGGTTCTCTAAGGAAAAGGATCTTGCAGTAGTGGTACTATCGAATACGGCTGTTTCGGTGGATGAAGTAGGAATGTTGCTCTTGGATTATTTAGGACAGAAAAAATAGAAAAGGAAATCACCTGATGATATTGTTCTCCGACCTTTTGTTTGAATACAAATCTAAAGATCGGAGAACGATTTATTTGAAGTTTTGTAAATTCAATAGTATGCATAAATACTATCAAAATATTGGTGTTGTCATCGTTCATACCCTTGCGTGGGCTGGAGTTATTGCTTTTTGTAATATCCCCAATTGGCATTGGGGATATATGTCTTCCAATGATGGTACATTGCTATGGCCTTCTATTTATGGGAGTATCTTTAATGCATTGATTTTCTATAGTAATGCTCATTTGCTGTATCCCAATCGAAAAACCCGACCTTTCTACGCACTCAAAGTAATAGTACTTATTTTGCTAGCATCTATAGCCGAAGGAGTAATTGACCACTATTTTATAATGGCAACACCTGATGCCTATGCTAGCCGTATTGCTGAGTTGGAAAAGGTGAATTTACCTACTAATCCAACTTTTTTGTTTTGGGGTAATATATTAGACTTTAGCTTACAGAATCTTTATTTTCATATCGCTTACTTTTTATTATCATTTGCCTATGTACTTCCGTTAGAAGCGGCAAAAAATAAAAAAAAATATGAAGAATTAGAACGTGAACGTACCGTCGCAGAATTACAATACCTAAAAGCGCAAATCAATCCCCATTTTCTATTCAATGGCATTAATAGCGTGTATC
>CALGLY010000273.1 GCA_937959095.1 uncultured Saprospiraceae bacterium | reverse complement strand
AAGCCCTCCACGCAACGCACAGAGGGCTTCTTTCTATCCTTTCTCAAGACAATTACTTTATCAATACATACTTATACTGAACCGTCTCAAATATCTGCAATCCATTTTCAGGATCTTCTTGCTTTAGGATGATATTTATGTCAATTGTTTCTGATTCGTCCTTTTCGGTACTATCAAAAACAATGTCAATCTTTCCTTTTTCGCCTGGCTTCACGATGCTTCTTGTCCATTCGGCAGTGGTGCATTCGCAATAGTCCAAAATCTCAATTTCTAGTGGTGCATCTCCCATATTCGTGAAGGAATAGCTATGGCTACGCTTTTCGCCTTTTTTCATACTTCCCAAATCAACAATGCGTTGATCAAACTGCATAATTGGAAGTCCTTTCAGGTTCTTTTTGCCGTAGAGCGAAGACAATTTATGAATCTTGATAGGCTCTTGCACCTCTATCGGGTTCGGGCCGCCGCCACGATTGCCTGACGAACGACGTGGCTTCACTTTAGAAGGATCCGTCGTATTCGGATTCGCTTTTTCTATTTTCTTCAATCGTTTCGTCGATACTTTGATGCTCGTAGGACCAGAAACAATTCGGAATTCGGTACGACGATTCAATTGATGCGCCGTTTCTTGTTCTTCTTCCGAACCTAAATTATTAATAAAGTCCTCTGTCAGCACATCACCTTCCGAAATGAAACTATGCTGTGTTGCTAACTTCGCGCTTACGGTCTTCGGTACAGATTCACCATAGCCTCTTGCATCCATACGAGCGCGTGCTATACCGTTTCTCACCAACCATCTACGTGCCGATTCTGCACGACGTTGAGAAAGATCCTCATTATAGTTATCGTTTCCGCGTGCATCCGTATGCGAACCTAATTCGATACGCATATCAGGATATTCATTTAGTAATTCAGAAAGATATTGTAAATCTTGTTCTGCATCATCCAGAATGCGATCATCATCGAAATCGTAGTAGATATTACTCAACTCTATCGGTTCTTCGCTAGAGATCGTTTCATATTCTGGCTCTGGTGGCGGAGGCGGTGGAAGTGGCGTTAAATAGAGACGCTCCTCGAAGGACTTCGACTCTTTCAGCCCCACCGTATTCACTTGCACCGAATCAGGATAATAGCCCTCATGCGTAGCCACAATCATATAGGTCTTCTCCAAAGCCATTCCGAAATTAAAGACATTTCCGTCTTTATTCGTTTGACTTTGTGGCTTTCCGCGCTGGTTGTTCGTCAATTCTACAATCGAAACACTAGAACCTGTGAGTGGCTTCTTCTCATCCGTGAATGTTCCCACTATTAGGTCAGCTGTTATCTTCGCGATTTCATAAGTATAAATATCATTGCAGCAGGTCTTGCTCTTTACAGAACGTTTGCCTTCCGAATTTCTATTGGATACGATAAAGCCATTGTAGCCTTCTGAATCAATCGTGAAATACATATCATCTACACTGGAATTGAAGCCTTTGCCCATGTTCTTAGGTTCGCTCCATATTGTTCCATTCCAAGTGGTGAAGAAGATATCAAAACCACCAATACCAGGATGCCCCGTAGAGCTAAAATATAGCGTTCCATCGCGGTAGAAAGGGGTTTCTTCGTCGGATATCGTATTGATTTTCGGGCCTAAATTCACAGGGTCACCATATACACCATCACCTTTTAGTGTAGCATAATATAAATCAAAGCCACCATAGCCGCCATCCATATCAGAGGTGAAGAACATTACTTCTTTTCCAAACAATTCCCCCGTCATAGGGTGTTTTGCTATATATTCGCCATTTACGCCGACTACTTCATCCGCACCTTCCCAGCCTTCGTCACCTTGTCGGCTCATCATAATTTTACTCTCTTTCAGTATATCTCCGTCTACTTGTGCGCGGGTAAAGTACATGCGGTCTCGCGCGATATGTACATTACTATTATGGAAACCTTTACGGTTTATCTTCTGCCCTAGTTCTTTTGGCTTGCCCCATCCTTTTTTATCATCCTTCTTGCTTTGGTAGATACGCGCCTGATAATCTTCACTATCTGCTGATACTACGATGACATCATCTGTATTGAAACTCGTATAATAAAGCGTCTTGTCATCCTCTAAGGTAGGCGAATATTCCGACGATTTGCTATTGATATTCTTCCCCGCAGTTTCCACAGCAACTTCTAGGCGCGGTGGCAATTCCTGCGCCATTTCTGCACCATTAAGTTCTATCTCTGCCAATTCTTTTAGATTGGTATCTTCTGTTTCGTTGATGAATTTTTGCAATTCTACTACTGCTTCTTCATACTTTTCGTTCATCTTCAAGGTACGCCCATAGAGATAACGAATATCAGGATATTTCTTCGCGTCCTTCTTTAGTACTCTTGCAAACACACGCTCTGCACGCTTATAATCCCGTAGCCGATATTGAAGTAATGCCATAGGATAATTCAGGCTTTTATCATCGCTTTCCTCGTAAGCCTTTTCGTACCACTCTAGTGCATTGTAGAGGTCTCCTTTTGCTTGCAATTCTTCCGCTTTCTCAATGGTTTTAGAATAGGTAGATTTATTGAGTGGTTGTGCTTGTGCTACGCCCCAACCTAGTATAAATACAATTAGAATTATGCTGTATTTTTTCATATTATATCTTTTGGATATTTGACTTAAATTTAAATGGAATATTTAAAATGCATTCTTCCATTTCTAAAGTCAATTTTCTTAGTAACAGAGAAATAATAAATTTACTATCCCCATGTTCCTTACAACTTTGGACATAAAATAGCTGGATCGACAACTGGATCCTTGAAGATTTTAATAACGTATCCTACCCCTATTTCAAATCCATTTTTATAGCGCGATTGCTCCGCCAAAGACGATAAGCTCAAATCATAGCTTGCCCCAATCACCCAATCTTTATAATCCAAACCGACTAAAAACTGGAGTGCATCACCAAAGCGATATCCCAAACCACCATTTAGTACCGTATCTTTATTGTCCGTTACATAATAGCCTACTTCTGCTTGTACGATTGTTTCAGTGAGTCCTGCGGTAGTTTGAAAGAATGCACTCGGACGCAACCGTAGTTTGTCACTCAGGTCATAATCCAATGAAGCATGCAGTTTCGTTACACCTGGACGTTTGTAGCTTTTTCTGCTATTGTTATTTGGGTTTTGCGCTGCTCTAGTTATCGTACCAACGCCTTGTCCATTCGTTGCTGTAGAATCAAACGTTAATTTGAAACGGAATGGATTATAGATGGCACCACCTATTACAATCTTTGCTTTATTATCCAGCTCTGTACTAAAACGTAAGCCTAAATTTACCTGAGTACTATTAGGAGAATCAAAGCGTAATTTTTCGACATTCTCTTGTCCTAATAGTCCCGTAAATTCTGATAGTAATTCTTGTGAACTCTGCCCTCCTGCATTTGAGTCGAATTGGGCTTCCAACATTTCTGGAGTGAGCCAAGGATTTTGAGCACCTAAACTACGAGCCACTGAACCGAATTGTAATCCGAAAGTAAGAACGCTTTTTCCTTTCTTATCTAATACTCTATGGTATGCCCCCGAAAGCATTGTATAAACTGTTGTGAAATCAACTTCACCAGCCGTGTCATTCAAGAAAAGTAAGCCCACACCTATCCAATCTTTTTTCTTTTTACCTATAGATACAATAGGTGAATCGGCGGATACCGAAGGTGTTTCATAAGTGCGCTTCCACTGCGAGCGATAAATGCCATTGATACGTGCCGTCCCTGAAAATGCTCCCGTATTTGCGGGATTAGTCAGCAGAGGTGACATATTGTACATGGTATAATGTATGTCTTGTGCTTGCACACCGACTGCCACACCTATACTCAATATAAAAACAAGTAAAAGTTTGTTGAAATACTTCATCAATTTATAAATTTAGTATTTGGCAAATGGGTAGGATATATAATTGTATCCCCATTTCACATACCGTTAATTTTGCAGCGACAAATATAGTCTGCTTTTTTATTAACTCGAAAGTGGAAAGATAATTGTTTTATTAATAAGAAAACAAGTCTTTGAAGAAGTTCCAGAAGATTTTAAGAATTGAAACACTCGATTTGTTACTTTTTGTCGAAAAATTGCTTGTATCAAGCGGTTTTAATGGAAAGTGATCCAAGAAACCTACAGTTTTGCCTCATCAAAATTAAAAATCAGAACAACTTTGCAAAAAATTATCTTTTTCATTCCTCACAAGAATATCCATATTACAATTCTACTATCTTTGCAGTATGAAACAAACAATCGTGCGGCAGGATATACGTAAACTTACACTTAATGATTTGGTGCAATTCTTTGTGGGAATTGGCGAAAAATCATTCCGTGCAAAGCAAGTATATGAGTGGCTTTGGAAAAAGGGCGTACAAGATTTTAAGGAAATGAGCAATCTTTCTAAAAAACAACGCGAAGCCCTGGAGCAGCACTTTGTCATCCATAAAATCGCAATAGATAAGGTACAGCATAGTTTAGATGGTACAATAAAGTCCCGCTTCCGCTTGCATGATGGACATCTCATTGAGTCTGTCCTCATTCCAGTTCCAATGGATAATCGCTATACCGTCTGTGTTTCTTCGCAGGTGGGTTGTAGTTTGACTTGCTCCTTCTGTGCCACTGGGCGCATGAAGCGCGTCCGTAATTTGGATGCTTCTGAAATATATGACCAAGTAGCGATGGTCAATGAACAATGCCTAGAACGCTATCAGCAGCCCCTCACGAATATCGTGTATATGGGCATGGGTGAGCCACTTTTAGCCTATCGAAATGTACTGCAAAGCATCGAACACATCACCTCTCCAAAAGGTTTAGGGATGTCACCGAGGCGGATTACAGTAAGTACGGCAGGCATTGCAAAAATGATTCATAAACTAGCGGAAGATGATGTAAGATTCAATCTTGCCTTATCTTTGCATGCTGCGGACGATACCAAGCGCAATGAAATTATGCCCATCAATGAGCAGAACAATTTGGATATTCTGATGGAATCCTTGAAAGATTTCTATCACAAAACTAAAAATAGAATTAGCTACGAATACATCACCTTCCAGAACTTCAATGACTCCATAGAAGATGCTCGAAGATTGGTGAAACTCTGTAAGCATTTTCCAGTGCGCGTCAATATTATTGAGTACAATCCGATAGGTGGCACTACACTCGAAAAGTCGGATGAAGATCGTATTGACTACTTTGCACAGCACCTCCGCAAAAATGGTGTGATGGTGACCGTGCGCCGTAGTAGAGGTAAAGACATTGATGCGGCTTGTGGACAATTAGCCAATAAAGAATAATTGAAAGGAGGCATTTGAGAAGGAGGTTATTTGAAAATTATATTGACTATCAAATACTTGTATTCTCTTTACTTCTCCAAACAGCTTCATTGAGTTAGTATTCTTTTTTTTACAAAAAGTGACTAATCATATATAAGCCATATCTAAAGCATGTATATATCGCATAAGAATCAGTTCTATATATTAAGAGCTTGTTTGGATTTTTTCTCTTACATACTCTAATATATTTTAGGCGCAAAAGTGCGAAGCTGCAAAGAAATATTAACAAAAGATACTCTGCGTCTCCGCGTTCAAAAAAAATTATAAACTTAATTTATCACTAATATAATAATGACAGGTTTAATCGTATTTTTTCTCGTTTCCATTGTATTTTCATTTCTATGTTCCGTTTGGGAAGCTTCACTCTTGAGTGTCACGCCTTCCTATGTGCGCCAAGAAGTGCAAGCAGGCACACAAACGGGTCGCCTTTTGAATGAATATAAAGAAGACATTGATCGCCCTTTATCGGCTATTCTTACTCTAAACACTATTGCACACACGGTGGGCGCAATAGGTGTAGGGGCAAAAGCAGGCGAGGTATTTGGCGAAAACTATTTCGATATATTGGGTATTCACCTGAGCTACGAATCTTTAGTGGCGGGTCTGATGACCCTAGCTATTCTAGTCCTTTCTGAAATTATCCCAAAAACAATTGGTGCTAATATGTGGAAAGAACTCGCACCTTTTACCGTCAATTCTATTCGAGTATTGCTCTGGATTTTAGCTCCTTTGGTGTGGCT
>CALGLY010000272.1 GCA_937959095.1 uncultured Saprospiraceae bacterium | reverse complement strand
AAGCAAAATCAATTGCTGAATTTGATTATTCAAGCTATGAAAAAGAAGTAGTTGCAGGATTAATGTCAGGCAAAGGCTTGACGGGAGAGGATGGTTTATTAAAGCCTCTAATTGCAAGATTTGTAGAAGCGGCATTATCAGCAGAACTGACGGCGCATTTAGCAGCAGAGCAACTAGATACAAGTGCAAAAGCGAATAAACGAAATGGACAGGTAGAGAAACAATTACGAACTGAGGCTGGTGAAGTGAAGATTCATTATAGCCGAGACCGAACTGGGACATTTGAGCCAATAACGGTAGGTAAGCGTCAGCATGAAATGGCAAGTGGCTTTGATAATCAAATATTAGAGTTATATGCAATGAGTAACTCGGCAGCAGATATACGGCTTCATTTAGATAAGATGTACGGAGTAAGTATGAGCGAATCGCGTATTTCACAGGTAGTCAATTCTACTTGGGAAGTGGTAGATGCTTGGCACAAACGTCCATTGGCAGCTTGTTATGTGGTCGTATTTGTGGATGCAGTGCATATTTCGGTTTGTCGGAATGGACACTACCAAAAAGTAGCGGTTTATGTGGTATATGGCATATCGGTAGCAGGTCGGCGCGAAATCATCGCCTTATATGTTGGACAAGGTGGAGAAAGTGCCACAGAATGGGGACGTTGTTTAGAAGACTTGAAGAATCGAGGAGTAGAAGATATTTTTCATCTATACTCCGCACGGGATAAAAAAGTGAATTTAAAACATCTGAAATTTAAGGTTCAATAGTGCTTTTAACTCATAGCTATATTCGGCATCAGCATTGGTTTTATTCATAGTCGAAATAATGGCATTTTTGAAGTCGTCAAAAGTAGCATAGTACTTAGCATATAGGCATTTCTTTTTCACAAATTTCCAAAGTCGCTCAATGATATTCAAATTGGGTGAATAAGGGGGTAAAAATATCAAATGAATATTGAATTGCCATGCTATATATTTGACTAATTGACAATGCTGATATCGAGCATTATCTAAGACAATATAAATCGGCTTCATATCGGCATAATAAATTCTAAGTTGATGTAAAAAATCAACAATCACTAAGGCATTGATTTTGGTTTGATTAGTAATGAAATACACCTCTTGAGTTAGGGCATTTACTGCTCCCAAAACATTTAGTCTTTTTCTTCCAGCAGGTGCTTTGATAAATACTCGTTTAAAACACCATAAACAGCAAAGAAACGGAGCTAAGACAAAATGGGCAGCGTCTACGAATAAAACATGAGCAAGCCCTTGTTTTGCTAGTTCTAAAGCAGGTTCGAACTGTTGTTCAATCCATTCTTTTTGTTTTTCTGTGTTTGCTTTGGCTGGAATATGCCCAGTCTTAATAAATTTCATTCCCATGCGCTTCATAAAAGCACGAACTTGAGTAGGAGAGCGTTCAATTCCTGTCAATTCTTGAATCCGCTGACGAGCTTCTTTAATGCTAGTTGGAGGATATTTTTCAAATAGGGTTTGGAGAGAAACAGCATGTTCTTCTAAATCACTTTTATTCGTCCCATAATTTACTGCTTTTAAACCCTCTATTCCTTCAAGCTTATAGCGTTTAATATCGGTGGTAACCGTGTTAGGATGTCTACCAATAATTTTAGCAATTTCTTGATGTTTATAACCCAATGCGCCCTTTAAAAAAACGCTGTGTAGTCTTTTTTGAACTAAGGGGTCAGGATAATGAAATCTTTCGTAATTTAGCTGCTCGATTTCAGCTTCGCTGAGATTTAAGGTATGCATATTATTTTAAAGTTTAGGAGCTTCAAATTTATGCATATCTTTCTTTTTTTTAATCACTTTTTTACCCCTCGAAGAGTATATGTAGCGATGGTTTGACTGGATTACATGAGGTGCTGCAAACAGCATTTCCTTTAAGCACAATTCAGCGCTGTGTGGTACATAAGATGCGAAATTGTATGCGTTTAATTGATGATAAAGATCAACGACAGGTCGTTCGACAACTCAAAGGCGTATATACAGCTGTCAATGAAGCTCAAGCACGACAACGTTTAGACAATTTTGGACAAGCTTGGCAAGGGAAGTACGATTGCATCGTTCACCTGTGGGAAAAAGACTGGAATGAACTCATGGCATGTATGAATGTAGGAGTAGAGTTACGTAAAATCACCTATACTACTAATGCTATCGAAAATCTCAATAGAGAAATTCGACGAGTTACCAAAACCAAAGGCGGATGGGCTTCTGATAGAGCCTTGCTTATTCAACTCCACCTGTCCCTAGAGCGTAAAGCTAGTTCTTGGAATAAGAAAATTAGAGGATGGGCAGCTATCCAACGAGAGCTTATTCAAACTTATGGAGAACGTTTTACTAAACATTTTTAATTTTAGACACAGTTCAGTGAACACTCTCCTACTTTTGCAAAAAAGAAAATAACACATGAGTAATAGTTTATTCAACCCCACACCGCGTATTCTAATGGGACCTGGCCCGTCCGATGCACACCCAAGAGTATTGAAAGCAATGGCTACTCCACTCATTGGGCATCTTGATCCAGAGTTTGTCCAATTGATGGATGAGGTAAAGGAAATGGTACAGCAGACCTTTATTACAAAAAATCATTTAACCTTTGTCGTATCCGCGCCTGGAAGTGCAGGTATGGAAACTTGTTTAGTCAATCTGCTAGAGCCAGGTGATGAATGTATTATTTGTATCAATGGCGTATTTGGCGGCAGAATGGTAGATATAGCGGAACGCTGTGGCGCGAAAGTCCATAAGGTAGAAACGCCTTGGGGCGAAGTGACTACACCAGCTCAAGTAAAGGCGGCTTTGGGGCAATGTCCGAAACCAAAGCTAGTCGCGCTAGTACATGCCGAGACCTCGACAGGTGCTTGTCAGCCGATGAAAGAAATTAGCGATTTGGTCCATAATGCAGGAGCTTTGCTGATGGTCGATGCCGTGACTTCCTATTGCGGCGTGCCGCTAAAAGTAGATGAATGGAATATTGATGCCATCTACACGGGTACACAAAAGTGCTTGAGTGCGCCTCCAGGCTTATCACCTGTGAGCTTTTCGGATGCGGCAGTGAAGGCTTTAGAAAACCGTAAGACAAAAGTGCAAAGCTGGTTTTTGGACTTGACTTTAGTGAAAAATTATTGGTCGGGTGCGAAGCGTGCCTATCATCATACCGCGCCTGTTTCTTCCATTTATGCCCTTCATGAGGCATTGAGTATCGTGCTGGAAGAAGGTTTAGAAAATCGCTGGGAACGCCATCAGCGCGTGCATCAGTACTTGAAGTCGGAATTGGAAGGACTTGGCTTTCGCTATTTAGTGAAAGAGGAACACCGCTTACCCAATTTGAACGCTGTCTATTTGCCAAAAGGCATTGAAGATGAAGGAAAAGTACGTCGCCAATTGCTCGATGATTTCAATATTGAAGTAGGAGGTGGCTTAGGTGCTTTTGCGGGCAAAATATGGCGCGTCGGCATTATGGGCGAAAGTTGTACGTATAATCATGTGAATATGTTGGTTGGGGCATTGAAGCAGGTGTTGTAATTGGCTTTTTAGAGCAGAAAACAGAGACCATTTCATTGAGAGAATAGAGATTTAAAATACATTTTTTTGGTTGTTCAAATCTCTATTCTCTCAATGAAATAGTCTCTGTTCTCTATTCTAAATAATTACTCTTTTTTAGAACTGATTGACCCCGCCTGTTTCCCCCAATCAAATTTAGAAAAAGAACCGCCCGCCTTACGAATAGCCCGTTCTATAGCGATGACTTGAGGCTGATACGCACCGATCAAAGCAGCAAATTTAGCAGGATACATTTCTTGAAAAGCCCGATTGAAGGCCCCACGCTGCGTAGATTGTTTGTACCATTCAGCAGGTGAATAGTCCGCTTTTTCAGGAGCATTTTGAATTTCTATACTAAATAAAATGAATGATTTTTGCTTCAATTCTTCAAAAGCAATATTCAGCAAATCAGCATCGCCTTCTACCATTTCATCACAAATCGCATTGCGTTCTTGAATGAAGGTGTTTAGTAAATTGCTCCGTTCTCGAACCATTTCCGCTAGTTCATTCTTTGCTTTCGCTACTTTTTTCTTGTGTAGCACGACTTTACGCTTTTCCTCTTGCATCGGATCAGCATAATTTCCTTTCAGTGCCGCACGAAACCAACCAAAGGGCTTACCTTTCAGTTTGCCTTCTTCCGCTATACGCTTAGTATGCCGATGTTGATATTCCATTTTTTCGATGCCATAGACTTCTGCCATTTCTTCAATCATCGTCTTTTTGCCACCCCAATTGATTAAGGCTTCCAAGAGTTCGGCTGGTATTTTTTCGCTCTTCGACGACTCCCCCACCCCAACCTCTGCAGGACTAGACTCTTCTAAAAACGGAATACGTTGCTGTTTTTGTGATTCGAGAAGCGGTTTGGGTACAATTTTAGGTTTGTTTTTTTCTATCACAAAACGATGACTCAGGATGCGCTTGCCTTTCTTCTTAGAAGGGACATAATTCACCTTGATGTCCGTATATTGTTCGAGTTGTTTTTGGCATTTATCGAGTACCCAGCGCCGATATTCA